>JAZNVV010000061.1:0-28242 GCA_045593005.1 Christensenellaceae bacterium
GTATGCTATAATAAACCCATTACATTAAATGAGGATTTCAAATGGGAAACACAAAATTTCGTTTTGCGACAAAAAAAGACACACCTTTAATACTTGAATTTATAAAAGAGTTAGCCGACTATGAAAACATGTCAAGCGAAGTGATTGCCGACGAAAAAACTCTTTGCAAATGGATTTTTGATAAAGAAAAAGCCGAAGTTGTTTTTGCTATTGAAAACGATAAAGAAGTGGGTTTTGCGTTATTTTTTCACAACTTTTCAACCTTTTTAGGAAGGGCTGGGATATATTTAGAGGATCTTTTTGTTAAACCCGAATACCGTAAACGTGGACACGGCAAAGCGCTTATATGTGAACTTGCACGAATTGCCAAAAGTCGTGGCTGTGGTAGGCTTGAACTTTCTTGCTTAGACTGGAACACACCAAGTATAAACTTTTATTTATCCCTCGGGGGAACGAAAATGGATGACTGGACGGTCTATCGTTTCACGGGGGAAAGCCTTGATAATTTAGCGAAATAACATACAAAAAACACTTTCAAATACAAAAATGGTTAATTTTGGCACGATTTCACACCACCGTTGGGGTAAAAATAGACCGAATTAACATTAAAATATTTTGATGGAGTTTTTTCGTTTAGGCTTTTAGTAGAATAATATTGACAAAAATCGACTGTCATTGTAGAATAAATATAATTATACGTTTATTTATAAGCTATTATAACATTAATATAGCAAAGGAAAACTATGGAAGAAACAGTAAACACACAAACCGTAACAACAGATAACAAAGGTAACTTGTTAGCGCTTTTGCCTATTGCCGTATTTTTAGTGGTATATATAGGTGTAAGCATAATTTTTAACGACTTTTACGTTATGAGCGTTGTCGTTGCATTTATGATTTCAATTTTGGTTGCATGCTTGCAAAACAAAAAATTAAAATTCGACGATAAACTTTCAGTAATGGCGCAAGGCGTTGCAGATAAAAATATCATTACTATGATACTTATCTTTTTATGTTCAGGCGTATTTGCAGGCATTTTAGGTCGCGACGGCGCAACGGCTGTTGCAGACCTTATGCTCAGTTTTATACCTGAAAGATTTTCTGTAATAGTTATATTTATAGTCGCTTGTTTCGTTTCGACGGCAATGGGTACTTCTTGTGGTACGATTACCGTTTTAGCGCCTATCGGTAACGCCGTCGCTATGGCAACGGGCATCTCCCCTGCTTTATATGCTGCGTCGGTTATAGGTGGTGCAATGTTCGGCGATAACCTTTCGTTTATTTCCGACACGACAATCGCTGCAACAAGCACGCAGGGTTGTAAGATGAAAGATAAATTTAAGGAAAACTTTTTAATTGCTCTACCAGCCGCCGTGCTTACAATAGCAATTTTACTTATAATCGCCTTTACGGCAAAGAACGTAAACGATTACACGCCTGGTAGCGTAAACTTATGGCTTTTAGTTCCGTACGTTTTAGTTCTTATCGGTGGAATAATCGGCATTAACGTATTTATTGTGCTTATCGCAGGTATTGTTTCAGCAATTATCGTTATGCTTTGCATAAACGGTAGCTTTTTATCAGTAATTTCGTCAATGGGCGCAGGCGCTGGTGGGATGTTTGAAGTTATTATTGTAACCGTACTTGTATCAATGCTTTCTGCTTTAATGAAGTCCTTTGGTGGTTTTGATGCATTGCTTTACGGCATTAAGAGAGTATTTAAGGGTAAAGTTGGTGGACAACTTGGCATAAGTTTACTTGTATCGGTAATGGACGTTGCAACGGCAAATAACACGGTTGCTATCGTAATGGCAGCACCTATTGCTAAAAACATTAGTAACGAATACGGCATCACTAACACAAAAACAGCGTCGCTACTTGACATATTTGGTAGCGTTGTTCAAGGCGTAATCCCTTACGGCGCACAAATGATTACGGCAGTATCTAAAACAGGTATTAGCGCTCTAAATATAATTCCGTTATTATTCTATCCATACTTACTTGCTATAAGCGCAATAGTATTTATGTTTATACCTTCATTTAAGTTTGGTAAAAAGTCAAAATAAACCATTTTTAACATTAACGGTATTGTGAAATTAAACCATTTTCTAAATTAAGCAAATTAAAAGCACCACTAACGTGGGGCTTTTTGTTTGTTAAATTACGCTATTTTATTATTGATTAAGGCTTGATTTAAATGCCGAAACGACTTCACTTGCAGACGAGCCTGAACTTGCCCCAAAGTAACTTTGAGTTGATTCCCAAGTTCTTGTATCTATAGAATCGTGAGCAAAAATTCCACCGTTGTAACCTATAGCGCGCGCACGACCTGCAAAGAGAGGTCCTAACTGATACCAGTCCTCACTATTAGGGTCGGTTGTGAAAACAGCTACGTACGTAACAACCCAAGAACGCCAACTGACGCTGTCAAGGTCGACTGCCGTCATATAAATAGACATCTCGTTGCCGTTCTCACCCGTGGTTGTATTTCCGTCAAGGTTTTCACGCTTTATAAGAAGTGTAACGTTTGTTTTTTCCCCTTCAATTTCAAGTACAAGTTTATTTTCGCCGTCCTCTGTAAATAACTCGTTCAAAAACGCCGTGTCTGCTGAACTTGCCCCTACTACGTTGCCGACGTAAGTTTCATCACGTCCCGACGTATTTGTATTCATATAATCAATAACTTTATTAAGTTCGCTCTTTGTATCTAGAATTTTTTCAAACTTTTCAAGAGCGCCCGTTACGGCTTGCGCCTGTTTTGTTGTAGTAAAGTCAAAGTTTATTACTGACTTTAATACGTTATTTGACGTACTTGCTCCACTTTCAAAGCTGAAAGTAACCGTAAACGTTTTAGTAGCCCCTATAGCAAGAGAATCGTTTTGTTTGATGCCCGAAACGGTAAACTTAATATTTTCGTTGCTATAAGTATCTTCGCCGACAGTAAATTTCGCCTCATTGTAAAAATACTCAAAAGCAGTATTGTTTTTTACTGAAACGGTTATCGTCGCTGTAGAAGAAGATGATTGCAACGTCACGATACTATTTAAAACCGTTCGGTTAAAATCTTGAACGGTTGCGTTAGACGAGCCAACTGCTTGATAAATATACACAGCCTCGGGTGGTCCAGCCTCCACAGTCCCTTCAACCGTTAAAGTTGTACTAACCTTTGCAAATCCTATACCCGTTAATAGCGTAGCAAAAGAGAGCGCTATAACGATAAATACTTTTGAAAATCTTTTCATCAAAACACGCCCTCCTTTAATTAATTGTTAATATTTAAACTGGTCAAATTACGTTAACCTTCTATTTTAATAAGCCCCTCTTTAAAGAGTTGATCTTTGGTCTTTTGTTCAACGACAGTATTTTGAACATCAAGGTTTTTATTCACCAAACCAGCGTCGGTGAAAAGTTTTGTAAGTAAATCAACTGCAAACTTAACCTTTCTTTGTGAAGAAATCCTCATCAGCATAGGCGTTTTAGCAAACTTTTTACTGTTAGAAACGTCTATTGCGTGATATTTTTCATCAGCTGTGGCAGGATCCATTGCTAATGCAATAGCAACCTTTTTACCTTTGAAGGTCATAAGTGCGAAAAGGTTTTTGTTTGCAGAAATTCTTTCGTATTTCCAACTTCTTGAAACTTTAACCCCGTACGATTTAACAAAGTCTATAACTTGAGCATAATAATTGCAACTTTCCTCACCAGCCATAGCAAGTTTAGCCTCAAAGCTTATATCAAGTTTTGGTCCAAACATAATTGAATAGTCGGGCTTTACCGTACCCGGTGTTGAATTTTCTACAACTTCAACGTCTTGATTATCAACTACTTCTTCTACCGGCGATTCGCTAACAATTATAGTTTCTTTAGCGATAGGCTCTTGCTCTAGCGTTTCGCCGTCGGCAACTGGCTGTTCTATAACTTCAACTTCTTCTTTTAAAGGGACTTCCATTATAGCAAGTTCGTCATATGCTGTAGGAACAGGCATTGTAGGAGCCTGCACGCCATTATAAATTTCGTCGTAATCTTCAACTCTAATTTCATATACGTATAAAATTTCCGTATTTGTAGGAATTAAGAATTGCGTCAACGTCTTGTCTTCGTTTTCACACATTAAAATCGGTGACTGAATAGTATCTCTAATGGCAAGCATTTCGTTAAAAGTTTCAACGTTTAATATTTTGTAGCCTACCGTAGAGAAAGTATTTGTTATTTTTTGGATATACGACTTATACGCTGAAAGCAATCTTTTGATTTTAATTTCGTAATTTATATCGTCGTTACGCGTCAATAATATAATTGCCACAAATACTAAAATTAGTAACGCGTCTACACCACCACAACTAATGGCTATGATTTTGAATACTTCAGCATTACCACGATCATTACAAGCCATAACTTTATTTACCCCAGTAGGGACGTCCGTGGTCATATTAATATTAACGGCTTGCGTCATAAGTGGAATAACTAATTCTACTTTATAATCGTTTGAACTGTTTTCAGAAAAGTCCTCACAATTACCTGCAACGGCTAACTTCATTCTAACAATCAACGACTTTGTAGTGCCGGACATATCACCTATAAACTGTTGCGCTATTTGATTGTAATGATTATAATCAACTTCTGCGCTTTCAGTTACGGTTATTTTATTGCCCGTCGCTGACTTTTGCGTTAAAGGTTTAAGTTCGTACACGGGGTCGTAAATGACTTTTTTTGAATTATCATCTATTATTTTAATTTGCGCTTCGATTTTGTATGAATAATCAAAGTCAACGTCGTCGGCGTCAACAGTTAATTTATACGAAAAAGTCGTTGCAACGTTTTTTATGTGCGTAGCAAGGTACGCCCTGCCGGAGTCAAGCCATTCCGAATCATAAAACCCTTCGGAATTATCTACTTTGACTTTATAATCGACAGAACTTGCCTCGGTATAATCAATATAAACAGTCTTATTCAGCTGGAAGTAGATTATTGACGTAAAAACAACAGAAATTGAAACGATTGCTATTACAATCAGTTGTAATATAATCCACTTTTTTCTATTTTTTCTATATTCTAACCTACGTTTTCTTTCGGCCTCTGACATAAGTACACCTCTTTTTATGCAAACATATCCCTTATCCAAATCGTTGGATAGCCAAGATATGCGAATTTGAATTGAACGACACCTATAATTTCACTTTCAGTAATAAACCCTACATCAGGGCTGTCGTTTGCATCACCTTTAGTATAATAACGATTTTGCCCGTCAATCTTTTCAACCTTTATTACTCTGTGAACTATTTGTGACTGGTCTTTTTTAAATACAATAATATGCCCTTCTTCTATAACGTCGCCGTCGTATTCACTATATATTACGGCGTCACCCTTGTTAATTTCACCCGTCATACTTTCGGTCGCAATTACTATCATTCCGTATTTAAACTGACAGGATATGAGCATTATGAATGAAACAAGCAACACTCCAACTGCGCCAAGACCGACGTATGTCCATTTGCTTGTTCGCTTTAAGGCTTTATCACGGCGTTTTTCAAACAAAACGCTGATAAATAAGTACATAAGTATCGGCACAACAAGTTTTGTAAATGCCAAGATTGCATCAGGCATTGCCGATACTGCTGAAAATAGGTACGGGTACAAAGTAATAAGTAGCCTATATGAAATTACGGGCATAGCCCCGAACCTTTTTGATAAATAGTTGTAAACAAAGTTCGCTATAAACGCAGGTATTAAAAACATACCTAACGCATCCATAAACTGATAGAACGACTGTATTTGTGAAAAATTATATACAGCAAGAACTTCAGTTAAAATACAAGCGAAATAGCATATTAAATTTGCTAATTTATCTTCCTGTGCGACAATTATTCTTCTAATAAATTCCGTTAAAACTATGATTGCCGTTATAGGAATTGTGTGTGTAAAAATCCCTCTTAAACCTATTGAATATTTAACACCGAAAGGTATCGCCGTTAGATAATGAATAACAACGAATAATAGTCCGATAACCGTCGTAAGCAACAAGACGGTTTTTCGCTCAATAGAAAGGGTATTGCGCTTTTTTAAACAAAAATATACAAGTAGCGCTATCGGGATAAGCATGCTTGCCGTTAAAATGCTACCATATACCGTAGGTATAAACAAGGTGGAGAGCATTAAAGCTAAAAAGATTGCGCTAATGACGTATAAAATCTTTTTGTCTTTTGTCATATGCTCCCCTCCCGTATGTTTAACTTAAATTATGTAGATAAATTTGCTTAAAATTATGCGTTTATTGGCTCTACGTCCGTTGCAACAATTCTTATAGAGAATGATGCGTCTGTCTTTACCGTAACGTTAACCTTTAATCTAACCGTAACAATAACATCAATTGTGCCATTTGCAGCAATTGCGCCTGTCTTTCCCTCTTCAGTAACTTCACCACCATCGGTTGCATTATCAAACTCATAAGTGAAATCAAAAATGTTAGTTAATGTGTTTGAAGTAATATTTGGATCAAAAGAAACGTAAGCCGTTGTTGTGTTTGCATTTTTAATGGTGTACTTGATTTCAAAATGGTCGTCAACATGCTTGAAGTTAGATGAACCGAATATTGCGCTCTTCTTGTTATCTTCAATACTTGCTGTATAAGAAATGTCGTGTTCATCACTTGGATCATCCTGGAAAGGACTTACTTCTGTGAAAGTAACGTTTTCAGAGAACGCGTTTTGACCGTTTTCTTGTGTAACCGTACCAGTACCACCGATGTTAAGATAGGTTGTAGCAGCGGCATAGCCGATACCGATTGTCATAACTGCAGCCATTAAAAAGGCTACGATTGCAAATCTTCTTTTCTTCATAAAAAATCTCCTTTTACAAAAATATATATCACAGAACTACCTGTTGATACCGTTAAAAACATACACCCCTCCCCATAAACTGCAAGTGGGTAACTTTATGCCTTTTGTAATCAAATAATAGCACACGGGGGTAAATATTGCAATAATAAATTTAAATAAACCTGTAAAAATATAAAATTTTTATCATTTTTTTATAGACAAAACCAAAATTATACATAATTTTATACAAATTTTACCATCTTAATTGATTTAATGAACCACTATTTGCTTCACAGCGTCATAAAAATTAACTATTGAATTTTTGTTTTTTTGTTGATTATAACGCTCATTTTGGGTATAATAAATGTATCTTTATTAAACGTTATAAAACAAACTTTTTGGATTGATAATAAAATGAACTCTTTTAGAAAAAATTTTTCAATTATTCTTAAATTTGTCATTGTTGCCTTTGTAGTGGTTGGAATTACCGTAAGTCTTTCAACGTACCATCTTGACGGGTATTCTCGCTGGTCGAAAAGACTTTTGTACTTTACCACTCAATCTAATTTATGGATAGGCACTTTAGACTTAATTTTGGCAGTTAAACTGCTAAAAAAGAAAGAAAATTTGGACGTTTTGTATGCGTTAAAACTTGCTTTTACCGTTTCAATCGCCATGACAATGTTCGTCTATTGTGTAATTTTAGGACCAAATGCTGATGAAAGTTATAGAGCGTGGTCGTTTTCAAGCATAATTTTACACGTGATAGTGCCTGCCCTTGCTATCGCAGATTTTTTTATCGACAACTATCCTATTTTGTACACAAAAAAGCACTTGTTTTTTACCACCATCCCACCCCTTATATATCTTGTTTTTGCATCAATTTTACATCTATTTAGCGTAGATTTTGGTCGGGGCGATACCTATGCCTATTTTTTCCTTAATTTTTCAACCCCAGCAGGTCTTTTTGGAATTATGGAAAACCCTCCGACAATAGGCTCTTTTTACTGGATAGTTTTCTTTTTAATATTTGTATTAATGATATCGGCATTTTTCATTTCTACGTCGCCGACAAACGTTATCGAAAGACGAAAAAAATCAAATAAAAAAACTAAAAAAAGCATCTGATTTAGATGCTTTTTTGTTAAATTTATACCATTTTTGAGCCAACGGTGGCGCGAAAGTTGACCAAATTTATTATTTAAAACAAAAAAAGAAAGAGCAAAACTCTTTCTTTTTTATTGCTTATTCTTCAAAATCATTAAAATAATCTTTATCAAAAAACTCTGTTAAAGTTATTCCTGCACCTTGACAAAAAGCTTTTATCGTTGATACTTTGGAGCATTTTGTCCTACCTTTAATAAGGTCATATATAGCAGATGGAGATTTCCCACCACCAAGCGACGCTCCACATATATTAATATCCTTCTCTTTGCAAATTTCCACTATCCTTTTAACTATTGCATCATTAATATTCATAAAACACCTTCGTGGAACTCCTTGTTGGTATTCCACGAAATTATTATATGAATTATAAAAATTTTTATCTCGTGGAACTCCACGAAATTGACTTTATTAAAATTTTTTGCTATAATTTTACGGAATTCCACGAAATACATAGGGGAAGTTATGGTAGCGTGCTTTATAGGACATAGAACGGTAAATAAAAGTAAAGAACTTATTTTATCTTTGAAAGATACCGTCGTTTCTCTCATAAACAAGGGAGTTAACACTTTTTTATTTGGTAGCATGAGTGAATTTAACGACATGTCTTTACAAGTTGTTACAGATATAAGAAAAAAATATCCATACATTAAACGAGTATACGTTAGATCTGCTTTTCAACATATAGATAAGTTTTATGAAAATTACTTGCTTAATTTTTATGAAGATACATATTTTCCACCTAAAATAAAAAACGCAGGTAAATATTCTTATGTTGAGAGAAATTATGAAATGATTAATAAGTCTACGTTTTGCATATTTTACTATAACGAAAATTATGTTTTACCATTAAAACGTCAATCTAAACATAATTTATCATTACAATCAAGACGTAATAGTGGAACAAAACTTGCATACAATTACGCTGTAAAAATGAATAAAGCAATTATAAATTTATTTCAATAAATTAAATTATTTAAAACAAAAAAAGAAAGAGCAAAACTCTTTCTTTTTAATTGCTAAAATTCAATTTTAAGGTCAGGAATTGATGCAAAACCCTTTTTTAAATCTTCTTCCGTAGGGATATAGTCAGACATTTCGCCATCATTAAACTTTTGATAAGCGTACATATCAAAGTAACCTGTGCCCGTAAGACCAAATACGATTGTTTTTTCTTCCCCCGTTTTTTTGCATTTAAGCGCTTCGTCTATAGCAACCTTGATTGCGTGCGAACTTTCAGGCGCAGGCAAAATACCTTCTACCCTTGCGAAATCTCTTGCGGCAGCAAATACTTCCGTCTGTTCTACCGAAGTTGCCTCCATAAGTCCTTGATGGTAAAGTTCGGAAAGCGTTGACGTCATGCCGTGATATCGAAGTCCACCAGAGTGGCTTGCCGACGGAATAAACCCACTACCCAAAGTGTACATTTTTTGTATAGGCGAAACTTTGCCAGTATCGCAATAGTCATAAGCATATTTACCACGTGTGAGCGACGGACAACTTTTTGGTTCAACTGCTATAAAGCGATAGTCTGCTTTGCCCTGCAACTTTTCAGCCATAAACGGAGCAATAAGCCCACCAAGATTAGAGCCACCACCTGCGCAACCGATTATTATATCTGCTTTTACGCCGTATTTGTCAAGCGCCGTCTTTGTTTCAAGACCGATTACCGATTGATGAAGTAATACTTGATTAAGCACGCTACCTAAAACGTAACGATAACCCTCTCTTTCGCTTGCCGCTTCAACGGCTTCAGAAATTGCGCAACCAAGTGAACCACTTGTGCCAGGATGCTCTTCTAAAATTTTTCTACCTATCTTTGTCGTTGTCGAAGGCGACGGTGTAATACTTGCACCGTAAGTACGCATAACTTCACGCCTGAAAGGTTTTTGCTCATAAGAACATTTAACCATAAACACGTTGCAATCAAGCCCAAAATACGAACACGCCATTGAAAGCGCCGTACCCCATTGACCTGCGCCCGTTTCGGTTGTAACGCCCTTTAAGCCCTGTTCTTTTGCATAATAAGCCTGCGCGATAGCAGAATTTAACTTGTGCGAGCCCGAAGTGTTGTTCCCTTCAAATTTATAGTAAATTTTTGCAGGCGTGCCAAGCGCCTTTTCCAAACAATACGCTCTAATGAGTGGCGCTGGACGATACATTTTATAAAAATCACGCACTTCTTTAGGAATATCTATATAAGGCGTCGTGTCGTCAAGTTCCTGCTTAACAAGTTCTGCACAGAAAATTTTTGAAAGTTCTTCTTCCGTAATAGGTTTAAGCGTTTTTGGATTTATTAACGGCGCTGGCTTTTTGTCCATAAATGCGCGAAGGTTAATCCATTGTTTAGGAAGTTCGCTTTCGTCAAGATAAATTTTATAAGGAATTTCTTTATTCATAATATACTCCTTTAACGGCGCTCGCCGTTACGACTAAAATATGATTTATCGTATTGTGAAAGAGCCAGCGACTGAACAATAAATTTTTGATACAAAAAGAACGGATTAGATACGAGCAAGTCAAGGCAAATGCACGCAGTCAATAGTATATATATTGACAAGTGCTTTAACGAAGAATTGCGAAATAGATAAAACGGACTTTATCAATTATTTATTGTGAAAGAGCCAAAATAAAAAAAACCATAAACGCTTTGTTTGCGTTTATGGGACGATAAATTACCGTGTTGCCACCCAAATTCGAATAACGGTCACCCGTTAAACCTTTATCGGTACTAACATACCTCTCCCCTTTAACGCTGGGACTGCGTCAGAAACTACTATAGTTCGCCCCTGCCCTCCGTGGTCCATTCACGCCAAGTGCGCTATCCCCTTGCACCAACCGGGAACTCTCTAAAACGCTTAAATAACGCTACTACTCCACTTCAACGGTTTCTTGTTAATAAGTTATCACACCTAAACGCCTTTGTCAACGAAATTACCAACTTTTACAAAAATTTTTAATAAAACAACGTTATTTAATATGGTTTTAGTTAATTTTATTTTATCTTGATTTGTAATAAATGGTCGACTTTGATAATACCGTTATACGTAAAAAGCACCCAAATGGGTGCTTTTTTATCTTAATAAAACGCCTTCCGTGCCTTCAACTACTTTAAATAGTTGCAACTGTTTGCCTGTCGTTGCCGATATATACGCATAATAAGTTGCGCCGTCTACTTCTCCCATAACTTCATAACAAAGTTCTTCACTTAAGCCAACGGGAATAAGCGACTTTCTAACGTTTTTAACTTCTAAATGCGACGACGCTTTTTCTATCGCAGTTTGTTCGTCGATAGAAGGCGAAACAATCTCTCTTTCTTCGTGGTTTAGATAATAGTCGTAAGCCTCCATGCCGATTACTTGTCCCTTTTCAACCTTCAATTTAATAAGGTCGGGATAAATTATCGTTTCGTTTACGTAGCCTGCAAAATTAATTACCGAAACGCCGTCGGACTTTGCCGTCCATACAGCCTTCATATCGCTAATGCCAAGTTCTGACAAAAAGTTTTCGCCTGCCGAAATATCTTCACTATCTTTTGATTTATCAGAACGGGACATATCCGTTTTTGTAGAATTTTGTGACGACGTAAACATTATAACTTTTCCACCAGCCTTGCTCACTTGAATATACAGCGAACCAAGGTCGCTATTTGCCGTAAAGCAATACGCCGTTACCTTGCCAGACACCTCGCCCTCGTAATTTAATTCGTTTACGCCAAATTTAGAAAATGCTTTTTTTGCGTTCTCCTGCGCTTTGTCAAGCGTAACTTCATTTTCGGTTAAACCCTTTGCTTTAGCGTCTATCCTGCCGTCCGAAAACGGACCGTCGTAAATAAGCGCTGGATAATCCATAGAAGAATTTTCAAGTTCGTTAAAGCCTTGTATTACAAAGCTGTCTGACTTCATATCAGAAAAAGTAAATCCGTCGTTCATTTTATCCGACATGTTATCTAACTGACGTTGTAATGATTTTACTCCGTCATCAAGCCTTTTGACGTTTTTGATTTCTTCTTCTAATACCGAACCACCCGAAATAAGTTTTTTATTTAAATATTTAGCATAATCTGCCACTTGATTGACAAGTTTTGCCGTGTTGTATTTTGATTCGTCGTGGATAGGCAGTTGTTGAAGATTATCTTCAAGCATTTCTGCATCAACGGCAATATCTACAAGATACTTTTGCGCCGACTCTCTATCCGTGCTGACTAAAAATTTATCAATATTAAGCGCCAACTCATCTGTATAATCGATAGCTGAATAGAACGACTTTTTATATCCGTTTTCCACTTCTCTATCTAAAGTATCAGTCGTTACACGTTCTTTTGCAAACAATCCACCCATAATAATTGTTGAAAGCGCCAAAATAAGTGACGTTGCTACCCAAAAATTTTTACCACTAGAACGCGAACGGTTATCTTCTTCGTTTTTTTGACGACAAGCACACTCTCTAAATTTTACGTCTTTTGACTGACGTTTTAGTCTTTCTTGTTCGTCGCGCTCACGCTGTAAGTTTTCAATGTTCCTTTCTTTTTCAAATGCTTTTAATTCTTTTTGACGTTCTTTTTCCGTTTTTTGTGTAGAAATAGGAGAAGTTTCCCTTTCCACAACCGTACCTATATCTGCTAATTTTTCCGCCTTAACAACGGCGGGATTTTTATTTTCTTCCATAATTTCTCCTTATATTGCAAAAACGTGTTTGCCTATTGTAACAGTAGGCTGACGTGTAAAAATCCAACTGCTTGTTGCTATCGCTGGATTGTAATAATACAATGCGCCGTAACTTGGATCCCAGCCGTTCATAGCGTCTTTTGCGGCTTTTTTAGAAGTTTCGTTAGGCTCAAGGTTGATTTGCCCGTCTGCAACGCAGGTAAAAGCGTATTTTTGATATATAACGCCCGAAATTGTGTTTGGAAAGGATGAACTTCTAACCCTATTTAATACAACGGCGCCAACTGCCACTTGACCTTGGTAACTTTCGCCACGGGCTTCGGCATGAATTAGTTTTGCAAGCAAATATACGTCGTTGCTAGAATATCCGTTTGTACTTGATGACGAACTTGAAGATGAACTTTTCATACCAAGCGCCGATAAAGTCTTACTACCGACAATGCCGTCGACTGTCAAACCGTTTCTGCGTTGAAAGTATTTTACTGCCGCTAGCGTTTGATTGCCGAAAATTCCGTCCACCGATCCGTTATAATACCCCCAGTTTTTAAGTTTTCGTTGCATAGTTTTTACGTCGTTGCCACGACTGCCCTTTTTTAATACAAGCGCATACGCTGAAATTACTTCGTGATTTTGAATATTAAATACTGTAACTGCAGTAGTGCCTAATGCAAACAGTATTAAAATAATGGCAATCACTTTCTTAATGTTTTTCATTTGAACCCCCTTTTGTTGCGCCAACCGTTTTATCGGAAGTATTTATCGATAATTTCCTTTATCTTGCTTTTATATACGTAGTCAGCGTCAGCAGTAGTAAAACAAAGTGGTGGATAAACCACACACCACCAGTTGTTGCCTTCTCCATTGCCTAAATCAATAATCAAGGCGTCGTATACCCCCGATGGCAACGTGACGTCGTCATACGTGCGTGTAGGAAATTGCTCTTTTTTGACCGAAACGGTTGATGTATAACTAAACCCGTTTTTTGTTAAAACGTTATCAGTAACCCTTTTTATGCCATCAACGTGGCTGTTTAACGCTGTTAAAGCGCTTTCTCTACTAATAGCAGAAGATATATACGGCGTTAAATAATTTACGACAGCAGTTTTGACACTTTCTTTTATATCTTGGTCGCGATAGCTATCGGAATTTGCACGTATATGTATCCTTAAATATTCCGTTTGCGAAACTTCTTCCTTCCCACCTACGGCAAACGCTACGATTATTATGGATATTATTGCGACTATTATGCATAGTTTTTTCATTTTTTATCCTCCTATTTCTAACAACTGTTATTGACACAAATTAAACAATTTATACAAAGATTTTTAGGAAGATTTTATCAATTTAGCCTTGTGAATTTATATAAAAAATTACAAAAAATAAATGAATATTGAATATTGTTCAAAATTAAATAGTGTCGCTTTTTTATATTTTTCGCCCCTTTTAAGCATATATTTTATCTTTTTCGGCATTATTTTTCAACAATATTCAAAATTCGATAATAATTTTGCACGAATTTTGTTGATTATTTTTTAGTATCGTGTTACAATTTTTACGTCGCTAATAATTGACAAATATATTTATGGAGTATGTGTATGACTAAAAGACGTGTGTTTTTATTGCAGGAAAACCAGTCCTTAAACGAGGAACTGAAAAGACTTTTTACCGAATCGGGTGAATTTGAAATAGTTGGTTGCGCCAACGACGGCATAGTTGGACTGGAAATGATTGAGGACAAAAAGCCTTCCTTTGTCGTTATGGAACTTGCGCTTGCTGGATATGAGGGCTTGGGCTTAATTGAAAAAATTATGGGGCTTGGTTTAGGAATTAAAATTATTGTCGTTTCGGCAATGAGCCGTGAAGAAATTATTCAAAGTGCTTTAAATAAAGGCGCAAGTTATTATATGGTTAAACCGATCAATTTTTCCTTGCTAAAAGAACGACTTTTAGAACTTGATAGAGAAGAGGTGCGTTCAAGCACGATATTTGGAAAGAGTAAAGAAGTGAGCGTTGAAGAAAAGATAAGCAAAATTTTTATTAACGTTGGCATTCCACCACACATAAAGGGATATTCCTATTTACGTGAGGGTGTAAAAATGGCAATCGAAAATCCAGATATAATAAATAACATTACAAAGAAGTTGTATCCTATGATAGGCGAAAAGTATTCTACTACGGCAAGCAAGGTTGAAAGGGCAATTCGCCACGCGATAGAAGTTGCTTGGAATAGAGGTAGAATAGACAGTCTAAATAGTATTTTAGGGGTGCGCGCTTACGTTGGTGCAGAAAAACCGACTAATGGTGAATTTATTGCGCTTGTTGCAGATAAAATGCTTTTGGACAAATCTTAAAGAGCGTTTTTTGGCAAAAAAAGGCTAAAAAAGCATTTTTTTATAGAAAATATTTAAATTTTGCAAAAAATTTTTTAAAAAATAGTTTACAAATCGAATTCTTGCTATTATTATATATAGGCAGTAATTACAAGTAGCTGTAAAACAACTGCGTTTTTTAATATATAGATGAGCGCCTACGGGCGATTTTGGAGAATTTTGATGGGTAAATTTGTTAAATGTCCAAGATGTGAACTTAACTACATCCGTGAAGACCAACAATACTGTGATATTTGCAAGGCTGAACTTGGTATCGGCCCTGAACTTGTTTTTGCCGTTGATAGCGAAAAGGAAGTTAAAACACGCCTTTGCCCTATTTGTAAAACAAACGAAATCGGTGAAAATGAAGATATGTGCGAAAAGTGTCGTGAAAATTTAGAATTCAAAGACGACCAAATCGACTACGACAACGACGAAGGCTGGAAAGATTTTGTAAACGACGATCAAGAGGCTGAACAGGCTGAAAGTGAAGAGGAAATTTCCCTTTCTAAACTTGCTGAAGAAGAAGCCGCTTTAGACGACGACTTTAATGACGACGATATTGAAGATGAGGAGTTTGCAAACGCTGGCGACGACTTTGAATACGTTGACCCAGACGATCCTTCTATTGAAGACATTGATGACGAAGAAGAAGTTTTTGACGAAGAATAATTTTTTTTAGCCCGTTCAATAGCGACGGGCTATTTTTTTGTTTAAAAATAAAATTTTTGGCAATAATGCTTATATGATTAAACCTAGTAAAAGTATTGTCAGCGCAAAAGAAATTATTGAAAAATTACGAAACAAAAACGTAGACGTAAAGGTAAACCTAGGCAGAAACAAGTTCGTTACCTTTAAGGGACGCCTTGACGGAATTTATCCTGCCCTTTTTACCGTTACACCTTTTGACGAAACGTATCACGGAAAAACCTCTTATTCCTATTCGGAATACCTTTGTGGGGACGTAATTATAAAAGAAAGTATTACAAAGAAAGCGCAATGATGCGCTTTTTTACTTTAACGCATTATTAGGGGCAACGGTATTGCGAAAATAGACCAAAATACATCATTATAAATTTAGATTAATGTAAAATATTCCTTTTTGTTATATTTTTAAGGCGCATTGAATATAATGTACCGTAACAAAATTTTTTTGGTAGGTGCATTATGTCAGCAACGATTAATTATGAAAAATTTGATTATAGGCAAAAATTGTTTTGCCTAACGGACACCGTAAAAGTAGAATGTAAAACGGAAGCAAAACCCGATTGTAAAATTGTTTCTTTAACACCTTTTATTACCTTTTGTGGAAACGAAATTACAAACGGTCAAATTAAATATACAGGTAAAATTATTTATTCAGCGCTGTCGCAAAGTGAAACTGCAACTGAAAAATCTGAATGCGCTACAGAGTTTTTAGGAACGGTTAAATCGGATGAAATTCAAGGAGACTATTTTTCAAAAATAGATTTTGAAATTATTAAAACCGATTATGACGTAGTTAACGGATTTTTGGTAATAACCGCGGTCATAACGGCGCATATAACCTTTTATAAGGTGGCGTCGCAAAAATACGTCTGTGGTGGCGACGACCTTATTGTGAAGTCGGATATATCTACCCTTTCTAAACAAATACTCTCTAAATCGCTTAACACAACCGTGATTGAGGAGTTTGAAGTCAACGGTTTATTAAGCGAAATTCTTTTACATAACGAACAGGCAATAATCACCTCCGTTCAATGTGGGATCGGTTGCATTATTGCCGAGGGCGAGTGGGCAATTTCGTTATATGCCTTGCAAAAAAGCGAAAACAATGATATATTAAAAGAAAATAAAACTTTCCCGTTCCGTTTAGAAGTTGATTGCGACAACGTCACCCCGACAATGCGCGCAATCGCAAACGTATCGGTAAGTAGCGCTATAATCGGCGCAACCTCCTATGAAGAAACGGGCACAACGACGGTTAAGGTAGAACTTTCGCTTAAATTAGACGGCGACGCATATTCTTGCGAAGACTTGCCAGTTGCCATTGACGCTTTTTCTGTCAATGAAGAACTTGAGGTTAAAAAAGAAGAGATTTCTTTTTACGAACCTACTGCTTTACTTTCCTTTAACGAAAGGTTTTGCGAAAGGGTTTCTATAGACGAGTTAGAGCCAGGTTCAAAACTTTTATTTTCAGTATGTAATAAAATTAAGGAAATTTCTTCAGCGATTGAAAACGGAGTATTAAGGGCAGAATACGCAATAGACTTTACACTTTATTATAAAAATAACGGTGGTTTATTTACCGTAGGCGCACAATTCCCTATCGGCATTACCGAAACGTTACCCGACGCGTTAATTGCAGACGAAATTCATTTAAACGCCGTCGTTTGCGACTTTAATGCAAAGGCAATAACTTTGTCCGAGGTTGAAACGTACGGAACTGTTAAACTTGCTGTTACTTTCTTTAGCAAAAAGAGCGTTATGGCATTAGTTGACGCTACCGTTGTTGGTGAAAAAGCGCCAAACGAACACGCTTTTAGCGTTTACATTGCGCTTGTCGGAGAAGATTTATGGACGCTTGCAAAAAGACTTTCGGTCAACCCAGACGACCTTGTCAGCGCAAATCCAGATTTAGAATTTCCACTTGTTGGAGATGAAAGAATTGTTGTTTACAGACAAAAAACAAAGGAGTATTCGTGAGAACAATCAAACAAAAGATACCTGCTAAAATCAACTTAACGCTTGATATTGTGGGCAAAACTGCAAATTACCATAAAATTAAATCGCTTGTTGCATCTATCAATTTGTACGATACTGTGACAATAAAAAAGCGTCGTGACAGCATTATTACCTTGCGCGAACGTGGTTATAAAATTAACCGTCCACTTGTTGAAAATAATGCCTTTAAAACAGCAAAGGTTTTTATGAATATGTTTTTCACACCGGGCGTTGATATAACGATAAAAAAGCAAATACCACTTGCCGGTGGGCTTGGTGGTTCAAGTGCAGATAGCGTTGCCGTTTTAAAGGCTATGAATAAACTTTACGACATAAACGGCTCTATGTATCCACTTGCCTCACAAATAGGTAGCGATTGTTGTTATATGCTTAAAGGTGGGTTTGCCGTATTAAGTGGACGGGGAACGGAAATTGAAAAGATACGTTCTAAACATAAACTTTATCTTATAATTATCGTTGAAGAAACAGGCATTTCAGCAAAAGAAGGCTATGAACTTTACGACAAAATGGAAGTTGAAAAAAACCCGACGACTGAAATCGCCTCCACACTTATTTCAAAAAGAGGCAGGGGCGCGTTAGAACATTTTTCAACAATGGTAAAAAACGACCTTTACTTGCCAGCCGTTGAAAAAGTTCCTGCAATCAAGAATAACGTTATCAAACTTATAGAAAGTGGAGCAATGACGGCAACCGTTTCGGGTTCAGGCTCTTGCACGTACGGAATTTATAGGTCACGCTCTAAAAGAAATAATGCTTATAAAAAACTTTTGGAAACCTACCCTGAAGAAAAACTTATAAAAGCAAATACGATATAATAAAACAATTACGCCCCGATTTTGTCGGGGCTTTGTTATATTTATAATGTTTATTTGATTACCTTTTGTCCTTTTTATTGACTTTTTTATAAAACTTATATATAATAACTTTACGTTTAAATTTAGGAGATTATTATGGCACTTATTAAAAACTTAAAATACACCGGGCTTGAAATTAAGGAGCCTACTTTTAATCAAGTAACAGACAAGGAAGTTGAAATGGAACTTGAACGCTTCCGTCAATCACAGTCGGAAATGGTTGAAGTTAAAGAGGACGGTAGACTTTTAAAAAACGGCGACGTTGCTAATATAGATTTTACAGGTTACGTTAACGGTGAGAAATTTCAGGGTGGTGAAGGTAAAAACTACGACCTTTTAATCGGTAGCCACTCTTTTATTCCTGGCTTTGAAGAGGCTATGGTTGGTATGAAGATAGGCGAAGAACGCGACGTAAACGTTACCTTCCCAGAAGTATACGAGCCATCCTTAGCTGGCAAGCCTGCTGTTTTTAAGGTTGTTTTACATTCTATTAAGGAAAAGAAGGAAGTAGAACTTACCGACGAACTTATTAAAAAGGCTACGAAAATGCAGTCTATTGAAGAATTCAAAATGGCATATAGGGCATACGCTACCGAACAACGCACGCAAGAATATATGGCGCACAAGCACGAAGCAATGCTTAACGCCGTAGTTGCTACTGCTGAAATTGAAGTTACTAAAGAAATGGTTGATGCGCAAATTGAATCAATGTTAAAGCAACTTGAACGCGACCTTACCCAGTACAATATGACGGTTGACCAGTATTTTGAAATGAACGGCACGACAAAAGAGGCTGAAACAGAAAGAATACGCGAACAAACACGCCACAACATCAAAAAGGTTCTTGCAGTAGAAGAAATTATGGATAAGGAAAATCTTTACGCAAGCGACGAAGAAGTTGAAGAAGTCTTAAAAGGCAATAAAATGGAAAATATTGACAAAGAAGGTGTTAAAACCAACCTTTCTTACGTAAAAGTTTTAGAATTTTTGGATAAAAATACTAAATGGATTAAATAATAGGAATAAAGTATTCCCTCTTGCGCATAATTATAGCAAGGGGGATTTTTATATGAGAATTGCTTCTGTAATAGCATTCGCCCTTGCCATTGTCGGCGCTATCGTTTGGCTTTTGGTGGGCTTGTTTGCATTTAACCCTATCACGTGGATTTTTGGTGGTTTAACAGTATTACCACGAATTATCTTCTCGATAGTAGGTATTGCAGGGTTATGGCTTATTTATATTTGGGTTACAAGAAACCCTTTAAAAGACATCTAACCTGCAACGGGCAAGTATATTGCCCGACTTACATAAACGGTTATCGTCATAATATTTTTTATAAATTAAAAATATTGACTTTTTTTCCTTTTTTATTTATCATATATACATCAATTACAAAACCGCAACCTAACAAGTGCGGGCGTTTGTTTTTAATTATTATTTAAAGGAGTATGTCATGAATTACCATCATAAACCGTTACAACTTGTTGAAGAAGAACTTCAAACTTCTTTCACAAACGGATTAACGGACGAAATTGCCACCAAACGGTATGTCGAAAACGGTCCAAACAAACTTAAAGAGAAAAAGAAAAAGACCACCTTTCAAAGATTTATCGAGCAGTTTAAAGACGTTATGATTTTGATTTTGCTCGCAGCGGCAATGGTGTCGTTTGTCGTGGCAATAGTGGAAAAAAATCCGTCTGAACTTTTTGAACCATTAATAATTTTACTTATCGTAATAATTAATGCCGTGATGGGCGTTATTCAGGAAAACAAGGCAGAAAAGGCGCTTGACGCTCTTAAAAACATGTCTTCCCCACACGCAAGGGTTATCAGGAACGGTGTGGAAAAAATTATTCCGTCTGAAGAACTTGTGGTTGGCGATATCGTTAAATTAGAGGCAGGTGATTTTGTCCCAGCTGATGCAAGACTTATTTCGGCTACAAGTCTTAAAAGTGAAGAGTCGGCGCTTACTGGCGAATCGGTTCCATCAGAGAAAAACGCAGATGAAACTGTTGATGAGAACGCGCCTTTGGGCGACAGAAAGAATATGGTGTATTCGGGTTGCACGCTCACCTACGGAACGGCAGTTGCTGTTGTTACGGCAACGGGCATGGATACCGAAATGGGTAAAATTGCAAATATGTTAGCTAGCGAAAGCGATACCCAAACACCTTTACAGAAAAAACTTTCTTCCCTCGGTAAATATCTTGGCGTTATAGCATTACTTGCGTGCGCGATAATATTTGTTATAGGTTTTATAAATAATCTTCCCGTTCTTGAAATATTTATGACGGCAGTATCGTTAGCCGTTTCGGCAATACCAGAGGGACTACCAGCCATTGTTACTATAGTCCTTTCAATAGGCGTTCAACGTATGGTTAAAAAGAACGCGATTATAAGAAGACTTCCTGCAGTAGAAACGTTAGGTAGTGCGTCGGTAATATGTTCCGACAAAACGGGTACGCTTACCCAAAACAGAATGACGCTTGTTAAAACGTATTTAGATAACGGCAATATCGAACAAGTTAGCGACAAGTTGAGCAAAGAAAGCCTTGCCCTTGTAAACTTTGGTACGCTATGCTCCGACGGCACCGTAACACTTGACGAAAACGGCGTTTATAAACATATCGGTGATCCTACTGAAACGGCTATTGTGTACGCTTCTACGGTCAACGGTAGCGCGAAAGTCGACCTTGATAACACTCATCCAAGAGTTGCTGGACTACCTTTCGACTCTGATAGAAAGTTGATGAGCGTTGTCGTTGAACAGGATAATAAACTACTTGTTATTACAAAAGGCGCGTTTGATTCAATTGAAAAAATTTGTAGTGTTGGCAATTTAGAAAAAGCAAAAGCAACGGTTGACGAAATGAGTTCTAATGCGTTAAGAGTGCTTGCTATTGCTTATAAGTATATTGATAAACTTCCTGATGAAGTTACCTTTGATACAATAGAAAGCGACTTAACGTTTATGGGGCTTGTCGCAATGATTGACCCACCAAGGCCGGAAGCAAAAGAGGCTGTTGCCGTTTGCAGACAGGCTGGTATAAAACCTGTTATGATTACGGGCGACCACGTTGTAACGGCGTCTGCTATTGCAAAGGAATTAGGTATTTTAGTGGACGGTGACCTTGCCGTTATGGGCGTTGAGCTTGACGCAATGACCGATAACGAACTTGATGAAAAGTTAGAGCACATTTCAGTTTATGCGAGGGTTTCTCCAGAAAATAAGATAAGAATTGTAAAGGCTTGGCAGAGAAAAGGTCAAGTTGTAGCAATGACGGGCGACGGCGTTAACGACGCCCCTGCGCTTAAAGCAGCAGATATCGGTTGCGCTATGGGCATAACTGGTACTGACGTCGCTAAAGGCGCTGCCGATATGACGCTTACTGACGACAACTTTTCTACTATTGTTGAAGCCGTTAAAGAAGGTCGTGGTATTTATGCAAACATTAAAAGAGTTGTCGGCTTTTTATTAGGGACTAATATCGGCGAACTTGTTTGCGTTTTCGTAGCAATGCTATTATGGCATATTTCCCCACTTGCATCAATGCAACTTCTTTGGATAAACCTTGTAACCGACTCCTTCCCAGCGATTGCGCTTGGTATGGAGGCTGTTCCAGAAGATATTATGAACAATAAACCAAAACCAAAAACGGAAGGTTTATTTGCGCACGGATTTGGCGTTCAAATTATCTTACAAGGCATAATGTTTGGCGCATTATCGCTTGTAGCTTATTATTTAGGAACGACAATGATCGGTGGTCAGTTAGCAGGGCAAACAATGGCGTTTACCGTTCTTTCTCTATCACAAGTTGTACATTCGTTTAATATGCGCTCGGATAAATCACTATTCAAAATCGGTCCGTTTGGCAATAAGAAGTTAAATATTGCGGCAACTTTCTCTTTCGTGATGGTTGCATTAGTGCTATTTACACCGATAAACAAATTGTTTGAACTTATCTTATTACCTTGGTATATGTATTTAATAGCGCTTGGCTTGATTTTAGTTCCACTAGTTATTCTTGAAATTCACAAGTTAATCGCAAATAGAAACAAGTAATATAAAAAGAACACTCGGCATGAGTGTTCTTTTTTATTTTGGATAAATTTCACAATACCGTTACAGCGCAAATCGCGCCCATTTACTATTAGCGTACACTATTATTGCACCCAACCCCCACACCGATACGGCTTGAGAAACAAAGATGCTTAACACGTTAAAGATATATAAAACTTGAAGTTCACCATATGCAAAATACCAAATGAGAGGTAAAAACAAAGCGTTTAGTATAACTGGGAAAAGTCCTCCGATAAAAAGCCTTGCTACTGTGCCTCTTATGGTTTTACCAACAAGGTACGTAAGAGCACTAGCTACAAGGGTTATTATTGCGCCACCTACAACGTCTAAAATAGCGCAACCAGTAATTAAGTTGGCAAGCATACAGCCTATTGCAAGCGCAGGCACAGCCTCTACAAAAAATAGTGGCAATACGCACAGCGCCTCCGACGGACGAAATTGTATCATTCCCGATGCAAACGATATAACCGGAAAAACAAGCACCACGTATAAAGATGCGATTATTCCTGCCCTAGTAATTTTTTTTGTGGTATCCAAAATTTACTCCTTTGAACAAAAAAACGGTCGCTATAAGCAACCGTGAAAAAACAAAATATTTTTTTGTTCGGTTGTTTTATAGAAGTGTTGTCCGAAAACCTTCTTATCAATATAATACCACTTAATTATAATTTTTACAAGTTTATTTTGCTAACGTTTTTTCAATTTTTGAAAAATTTTCTTTTTTTAGAGAAACTTGCGATTTTTCAGCGTTTTTTACGGGATAGTAGCCGTTCTCATTCATAACTGAAAAAACCCTATACTGATGACATAAAAGCCCGTCAAGGCAGTCTTTAATTGCCGAGCGAACTGCTGGCGAAGAACTTTCCGTAAGCGCCGTGGCGTAGGTTTTAATTAGCGATTTTTCAGTCAATAATAAATCGGTTAGCGTATCTCTTTCGTTAAGTTGATTTTCCGTTTTTAATTTGGTCATATTCCCCTCCTATAACAATTTAAGCAAGGTGGAAAACCTTGTTTCGTGTCCGTCGGCAACTTCGCTTATCGTTTCATAAACGGACGGATCTAATAATTCTTTTGAATACAATCTTGCTTTTTTGCAAGCGTTTTCTTCTAGCGTCAATAACTCTGAAATAATAGTTAATTCTTTTTCTGTAATATTATCCATAAAAACCTCCTATAAAATGTATTGCCATTAAAAAAAATTTTATACGAAAAATTTAGCCAACTATTTATTAGATATTAACGATTAAATAAGCAATTAAAAAAGCACCCAAACGGGTGCTTTTATCTCTCGCTTAAAACTTTATTCTTTATGCTTTTTATTATATTGTAATATTCAAAAAATTCGGTGCTATAAAAAAACTGTTCTCCTAAAAAAGAAATTAAAACATCTTCTTCGCCTATTAAATCGTAAATAAAATCATCAACCATTTCTTCACTAAATCGCCCCTGTAAAATATAATCTTGAAATACCATAGGAGAATTTACACCTTCTGATGACCGTATATTGTTTTCTATTATAAATTTATCAATCTTCTTCTTTATGCTTTTTCTTACGTCCATATTCTAAAATATATTACTACTAATTTTTAGTAGTGTCAACTAAAATTTAGTAGTTTTGTGTATTATTTAGTTATGGAATATCAAATCGGGAAAAAGATTAAAGAACTTCGTGCAGAAATTAAGATAACACAAAAAGAACTTGCGCGCCTTGTGGGAAAATCGCCTACTGCCGTTGCAAGTTGGGAGCAAGGTTTAAGTGAGCCGTGTGTAAACGACTTGCGATTATTATGCTCTATCTTTGACGTGTCTGCCAACTATTTATTAGATATTAACGATTAAATAAGCAATTAAAAAGCACCCAAACGGGTGCTTTTTAATTATTTATTATTTATTGTTGAGCCAGTCTAATGCGCCTTCAACCTTGCTGTTGCCGTAATATTCCCATAAAAGGTTGTTGTCAACCATATTGAATACTGATTCAAAATCAGCGTTGTCAGCAATAAACTTATTAATTGCGCTCTTTGCAGTTTCAACCTTTGTCTTCCATTCAGCGTCCGTCTTTGTTGTATCAGAGTTAAAACCTTCAAGTGGTGCTAAAATGTTGTTAACCTGTTGACATCTGATAAATAAACTGTAAGCATTTTTAATTTCGTCTGAAAGAAGGTCTTTTTGAGCGTCGGTTAAAGCGTTGTATTCATTTTCAATCGCTGGGAAGTCTTTATGAACAACCTTGCCGTTGTCCTTAATAAGATTGCCCTCGTCATCTCTCACGTCAACCCTCATACCTTCGTTATAAGCCTTGCCTTGGAATTCAACTAATTTAGCAGAGAATACTTCAGCAACGTCAGCGTCAGTATATTTACCAAGTGCTATAATATTGTCTTGCTTTAATGACCAAGTTTCTGTTTCTTTATCCTGTTTAACGTCAGTATCGTCTTCAAATGCAAGATTTAAGTCTGCAAGTTTAATCGCTTTAAGGTAATCGTTGCCAGTTGCGCTTGCATCCGTATAGAAAAGGTAACCGTTTGAAATTTCAGGAGCGTACCAAGACGTATTTACTGCGCCAAGCGTAATTTGAATTTTGTCTTCTGGCTCTACTTCGTTAGCTTTTACACAGTTAATATAATTTTCAGAATCTAAATAATATACGTAGCCATTGTCAACGCCGATAACCTTCGTTGCAGAAACGTCGGAAACAAGGACGAATTCGTCGCTATTAAGTTTACCCTTTACAATACCTGAATAGGTATTATCGCTGTAAGTATAGTAAGAGTCGCCGTCAAGTGTTGTAAAATATGCATGTTGATATGAAGACGTGTTAATAACTTCCTCACCCTTATTCTTTTGGTCTGCCGTTTGGAAAAGTTCAGCAAACGTATATGCAATAACCTTTTGCGAAGTCAAAGTAGATGATGCAGGAACTGTTACAAATACGTAACCGTTTTTGATATAAGAAATTGACAACATTACGTCTGAAACAAAACCTGTTTTGCTATCATTGCCATCTTTTTTACCAGTTAATACCTTTTTAGCGTCGGCATCACCTGCAACGTATGCGTAAACTTCATTATAAGATAATGCTTGGTTTGTAACGCTATCTTTAACCGTTTTTGTAAAGAGAACAACTGCGTTTGAAATATTAGCGTTGTCAACAAACATACAAGACGCAGCGTCGTCAACTACTTTCTTGCTTTCACCATTAGAAGTGTTGAGGCAGTAAATATCCGTAACAGCAACGCTATCAACCGTTTCAACCACGGCGTAAACAAGGTAAACAACGCCAGACTTTTCAACAAATCTAAATTCAGTATTCAAACCTTCAATTAAAGCAACTTCTTCAACGCCTTCACCATTTATTTTTGCTTTTTGGAATTCAAGCATGCCGTAAGCGATATTGCCGTCGGTGTCCTTTTTAGTCGTTGTCGTGCCGTAATAAATATAGTCGCCATAAACGTAAATACCAGCGTTCATATCTTCTGAACTAACAATTTTTGGAACTACGATTTCTTGCTTTTTTAAATCAGCCTTGTCTACGACCATAATAGAACCTTTTACTGGTGTACCGTAGTCGTTATCGGCATTGCTTGCCGTTACGCCGTTTACAAAGTAAAAATACTTGTCCGTTTCAACGACAGCGCCACCGTTTGTGGCCGTTTTTACAGCGCCTGGCGAAGTAAGACTAACTTCAACCGAACCGCCTTCGTCGCAACCAGCACAGGCAACGCAAGCAAACGCAAGCATTACTGCAAGGATTACTGAAAATAATTTGGTAAGTTTTTTTATCATAACTGTCTCCATTAGATAATATTTTAAAATAGACGAGTGTTTTTATGCGTTTAGTTAGCATTTATCAAACACAATCGTAGTATATATTATATACTATATAAAAAATTATTGCAATACTTTTTTTGTATTTTTTATTTGCTTTTAAGGTGTTTTTATGGATAATTTTGGAATTTATAAACTTATTTCTTCTTTAACCAGCGCTGTCAGCGACAAAGACGGTGGGCAGATGCCTTTTAATAAAAACAACGTAAATTCAATCGAACAAATTATCAAGACGGTTATTCCTTATCTTGCGCCGAACTTCAATAAAAATAATCAACCTGCCACAGAGCCACAAAAAACTAAAAACAAAACTGATGCAACCACTCAAATTATGCGCCAACACGACGAATTTGTACAAAAAGTTTATCAAACACACGGGAAAAATTTTAAACGTTAAAGCAAATCTTTGCAATAGTTATTTTTTTGTGCTAAAATAACTGCACATACATTTACGAAGGTGAAAAATGCTGGCAACCGTAATCATTTTTGCATTGACTTGCTGTTTATTAATCGCATCAGTTTTGGGCTTTTCTAATATAAAAATCAAGTCAAGGGTTTTGCATACTTACTGGATAATTTGTCTTATAGGCGCTATTTTTATGTTGGCATTTAACCGTATTTCCCTTAAAGAAGCATTTGAAGGAATAACGGCTAATTCAAGCATTAATCCACTAAAAATTTTAATCATTTTTATTTCAATGACTTTTTTGTCAATTTTTTTGGACGAAATAGGTTTTTTTGGCTACATTGCAAAAATTGCTACGCGCCTTGCTGGCTCTAAACAAACGGCGCTTTTCTTTTCGCTTTATACGGTTGTTTCGGTATTAACCGTTTTTACTTCTAACGACATAGTTATTTTAACCTTTACACCGTTTATATGTTATTTTGCAAAAAACACTAAAATTGACCCCGTTCCTTATCTTGTTGCCGAATTTGCTGGAGCAAATACTTGGAGTATGATGCTTATTATAGGCAATCCGACAAATATTTATCTTGCAACCTTTGCAAATATAGGATTTATTGATTATCTTAAAGTGATGGCTTTGCCTACCGTTTTTGCTGGTGTTGTTCAAATCGCCATAATATATTTACTGTTTAGGAAAAAACTTAAAGCCCCTCTTTTAGTTGGTGAAATTCGTGGCAAAATCAAAAATAAACCACTACTTATAATAGGGCTTTTCCACCTAGGTGGGTGCTTATTATTTTTAACCGTTTCGTCGCATATTGCAATAGAAATGTGGATAATTTGCCTATCTTTTATGATATCTTTGATACTTTGCAGTAGTGTTTATATATTAATAAAAAAGAAAAAATTTGAGCCGTTATTGAATACGGAAAAACGCCTGCCTTGGGATATAATTCCATTTGTTTTATCAATGTTTGTTATTGTTTTAGCGCTTGAAAAACAAGGCGTTACCGATTTTATCGGTAAAACTCTTGGACAAGACGGAGTTATTTTTAAATACGGATTTACTTCATTTATAGCGTGCAACCTTATAAACAATATACCTATGAGCGTGCTATTTTCTACCGTACCTAATATGGCAAATGCCCTTTTATATAAACAAGCGATTTTTAGCACGGTTATAGGCTCAAACATTGGCGCGTTTTTAACCCCGATAGGCGCCCTCGCGGGAATAATGTTTACAGGGCTTGTTGTTCAACACAACGTAAAATACGGGTTCTTAAATTTTATTAAATACGGAATTATAATTTCAATCCCTACAATTTTATCAGCA
>JAZNVV010000062.1:0-15403 GCA_045593005.1 Christensenellaceae bacterium
CGTTTAAAGATGGGTCTTTAAAAAAATTTGCGTGTAAGAATTTTAGTCCTTCAATTATGCAATTATTGTTAGCGTCTAATTTTAAGTCACTATTAACGACACGCTTTTTCAAAACGTAAGATACTATTACGTTAAATATCCAGCGTTTTACTTTGTCTGAAGATTTATTCTTGCCTTTATATTCTTTTTCTAAAAATCTCATTAAGGAAAGAAGTTCTTCCGTTTCACCTTCGGACAAACGGCAGTAAACGTAATTGTTGTACGACATAAATTCTTGCATAAGTTCGTTGTCCATCATTGCATACGTAAATGAAACGTTATAGTTTGTCAGCGAGATAGGCTGTCCTGGTGCAGTAGAATTATCCGTCGCTCAAAAGTTTATACCTAAAAACGACGTAGACAATCCATCGTCGTCAGCGTGGATAACGCATAGCGTTGACTGGTATTTAAGAGATTACCGTTGGGATTATGTCGATAAACAAGTTAAAAACTTATTTGGTTATTCTCCTAAAAAATATGCTGATTTTTGGTTGCTTTCGCAAATTGCGCAGGCTGAAGCGTTCAAATTCCATATCGAACATATGCGACTTGGCAAGCCGAAAAAGTCAGGCATAATTTGGTGGAATTTACACGACGGTTGGCCACAAGTAACGGAGGCTGTAATAGATTTTTACGGCAATAAGAAGTTGGCTTTTGAAGTTATAAAACGTAGTCAAAAACCGTTCACTTTCAGCGTTAAAACCGATTTGGAAAATAGGCTTATACTTGTAGCGCTAAATGACGGGGATAAAAACGTAACCGTCAATTACACCGTTACTGATGGTGAAACGGGCGAGGTTATAAAATCGGGCAAAGTTTTATCTATTGCAGGTGAAAACAAAGAACTTGGCTTTATATCCGTTAATGCTTGTGATAAAAAATTATTACTAATTAAGTTTGACGGTGACAAAAAGGGTTTTAACCACTATATAACGGGTTATCCCACTTATGATGCTGAAAAAGTTATAGAGTGGTATAAAATAATAAAAACACAAGTTTAAAAAATTTAAAAGCACTCCACATTAGTGGGGTGTTTTTGCTCTTTGGTATCTTTTGAGTAGTAACGGTAGTACGAAATTAAACCAAATTAGCAATAAAAAGTCAAAGATACGATTAAAAATTTCGTCGTAAAGACGGCGTGAAAATAAGTAAAAAATGTTAAGACTTTTGTTTTAAATGTTTGATTTATACCGTACTTTATGATATACTAACAAAATAAAAGTATGATATAATAACAAAATAAAAGAGTTACTTTAAGGAGTAAATAAATGAAAGTTAGACAACTTCTTGTTAAAACGGAAAAGAAAGCACCGTCAGACTGCGTTATTGATAGCCAAGCGCTTATGATGCGTGGTGGTTACTATAAAACTGTCGGCACAGGTATTTTTTCTTTTTATACGACAACAAAAAGAATTACCAAAAAAATTGAAAACATTATGCGTGAAGAGATGGACGCAATCGACGGTCAGGAAGTAATGTTCCCAGTAGTTATGCCGGGCGCATTATGGCAAGAATCTGGCAGATTTAATGCAATAGGTTCGGAACTTTTACGTTTTAAGGATAGAAATAATATTGATATGGTGCTTGGCATGACGCACGAAGAAGCAGCAGTTCATATTGCAAGGGACGTTGCGCAGTCTTATACCAAGTATCCGTTTATGATTTATCAAATTCAAACTAAATTCCGTGACGAACCACGTTCACGTGGGGGGTTAATTCGTACGAGAGAATTTACTATGAAAGATGCTTATTCTTTCCATACTTCGCAAGAAGATTTAGAGGCTTATTACGACGTTTGCTACAAGGCTTATGAAAGAATTTTCTCACGCTGTGGTTTAAGCGAAGTAGTAGCCGTTAAGTCTGATTCTGGTATGATGGGTGGTAGAGTTTCGCACGAGTTTATGCTTTTAACGGATATCGGGGAAGACACTATCGTTATGTGTCCAGAGTGTGGATATCGCTCTAATATGGAAGCGGCTGACTGTATCGTTAAAAACGACGAAACGGTTATCGAAAGTCTTGAAGAAGTTTATACACCACACCAAAAAACTATTGAGGACGTTTGTAAATATTTAGGAACTTCACCACTTGCGTCTTGCAAAGCTGTGGTTTACCAAAAAAACGTTGACGACAGTTACGTTATTGTGTTTATCCGTGGTGATTTAGAAGTTAACGAAACAAAACTTCGCAATTACTTAAAAGAAGAAATCCACGCAGGTGAAGTTACGGAAGGTAGTGGTATTTGCGCAGGATTTATCGGTCCAAAAGGCTTGCCTGAAAATATCACGGTCGTATATGACGAATCGTTAAAGGGAATTAACAGTTTTGTTGCTGGTGCTAACAAGGTTGATTATCACTTTAAGGGAATGAACATGGCTCGTGACGTGGGCGACGTTGAATACGTTAGCGTTGCAAAAGCGTATGAAGGTGGCATTTGTCCTGTTTGTGGTAAGCCTGCAATTACAATTAGCCGTGGTATTGAAGTTGGTAATATCTTCCAACTTGGCACAAAGTACACCGAATCAATGGGTATGCAATATCTTGATAGTGACGGCGAACTTAAATATCCTATTATGGGTTGTTACGGTATCGGCGTTGGTAGACTTGTTGCATCCGTTTGTCAAGTAAAAAGAGATAAATTCGGCCCTATTTGGCCTATCACGATTGCGCCTTACCAAGTTCACATTTGCGCGTTAAAGTGCGTTGAACCTGCCGTTAAGGAAGTTGCTGATAGACTTTACGACGAACTTAAGAAAAAGGGTGTTGAAGTTATCTACGACGATAGAGAAGTTTCGCCTGGGGTAATGTTTTCTGATGCAGACCTTTTAGGCGTGCCACTTCGCGTAGTTGTTAGTCCAAGAACGTTAGAACGTGGCGCAATAGAATTTTCAGCAAGAGATAAGTCGTTTACTGTTGACTTAACTCCTGAAAATGCATCTATTGCTATTAAAGAAAAGGTTGAAGAAATGCTTTCTGCACTCAACAATATTTAATAAATTAATAAAGGACGCAGAACGCGTCCTTTTTGATTGCTAAAATTTTATGTTTATAATGCGAAAATGAACGTCAGTTAATTGTTAAACAATTAGGTAATAATGATAGTGCAGAATAGGAAAAATTACTCTTTCCATCGCCATTTCTAAAAGCAATCATGACGTATTCAGTATCGTTTTGTAACTTTATAGAACTTGTCAGCCATGATTGTGCCGTTTGACCATTAAAATTTATTAATCCGTCAGCTTTAAATTCAACTAACGAATATGATAGAGGGTTGTTTTCAAGAGTTTTAGTAGTTAAGTTGATTGTTTTGCCTGAAACACCCCCTAAAACGTTGTTTTTATCAGTTGCACGCCCACTAATTTTTTCATCAAGAGTTCCACTACTTGTAAGAGCACAAACAGTAAATTTTAGTTCATTAATAGAATGAACTATATTTAACCCTCTTGACGCCAAAACTACGTCGGGCAAGGATGTATCAACACTATCAAATAAAGCGTCGGCGTTAGTATTAACGTAAGACTTGTTTTGTGCAAAATTAAATTCCAAGTTATACTTTTTAGCAAATTGACAAGCATCTGTCATAGCATCAAATTTTGCGTTTATACTTTCGCCGTCGTAGACCAACCATTCGTGTGCAAATATAATTAAACTGTTAAAAGAATTTTCAAACGTGTCGTTGTTGTTTCTATATTCTAACTCTTCAAACATATTACTTTTTATCGGGGCTTTAAATAGATTGTTTGTGGTAAAATCATAAAACCAATCAGCACGAATATCGGTTGAAAGAAATAATATATCGTTTGTTTCGTCTTTAATATAATCGTGGTCGTATAAATAAGACGTAACGTTTTTATCAAAATAATAGGACAAGCGATTGTCGTCTGCACTCAAAAAGCCTAACGCCCCACAATTTGCGTCACGCATCCCAAATAATGCCTGATGGGAGCCGTTAAAATATTCTAATCGTGGCAATCTATCTATGCAATCAGTAGTTCCACAAACACGCAAAATATTAAAAACGAAATTGTTCCAATAGGACATGCCTTGCTCATAACTTGCATTTGCCAAACTTAAACCATTTGAATTAGAGTGTAAGCCTATTTTTAACCAATCACTATTGTTTGAAAAATCCGTTGCATATTTGTTTGATACATTATTTAATACGTTGTTGTAAGTATATAAACTGAATTTAGCACCGTAATTAATATGTAAATTTTTTAATTTTGCAAAAAAAGGTTCTTCAAATAAAGATGAATAATTTTTAATTGACAAATTATAAAAGCATTTTGAAACGTCGTCGAAGGATAAATGCATATAATCGGCATTAGTAATATATTTAGATGTTTCAATTTTTTCTTTTTCACTTTCATTATTATCATTAAAAACTTTTGTCAGCATATCGCAAGAGGTTAAAAAAGTCATACAAATGAAAGTTATAAATATTATAACAAAAAATTTTTTCATAATTTATATGCCCACACAAATAAACACGCTATGTTTTAACTATTTTAAAAAGTAATTTTTTTGCCTTATTTGTAAGATAAATTTTAACATATATTGCATTTTATTGCAATATTATTATGCGTAAAAAAATAACTGGGTTATAGATAAAAAATTTTAGTTATACTTCGTATACGCTTGACAATAAAGTTTCACGGTGGTATTATATTAACAGTTAAACAATCTTTAAGTCGGTCCAGAGAGGCCAGCAAGATTTGTATATTTCAATAGGGTAGGTGTCGTTAGGGGCATTCTACGTGGTTTGGCATATTTAAGTCTTGCATAGCAAGACTTATTTTTTTATATTAAGGTGTATTATGCGTAAAACGTTATTGATGGACGAAACGGCTATAAAGCGCGCGATGGCAAGAATTACCCACGAACTTATTGAAAGGAATAAGGGCGTAAGCAATATTTGCCTTTTGGGCATAAAAAGAAGGGGTATTCCACTTGCCAACTTGCTTGCTGAAAACATTTTAAAGTTTGAAGGCGTTTCCGTTCCCGTTGGATATATTGATATAACACTTCACCGTGACGACATTTCGCCAGAAGAAAAACTTGAAGGTGGTGGTTGTCACTTTCCGTGCGATATAAAGGATAAAACGGTAATTATCGTGGACGACGTTATGTTTACGGGAAGAACGGCAAGGGCTGCGATAGAAGCGACTTTCGACTATTCAAGACCGAGCCAACTTCAATTTGCCGTCCTTGTTGACCGTGGACATAGGGAATTGCCTATTCGCCCAGACTATGTAGGCAAAAACGTGCCGACTTCAAAGGAAGAAAAAATTGAAGTGTGCGTAAACGAAGTGGACGGCGAAAACGCTGTTTACATTACGCAGGAATAATGGAAAAATTATGGACAAATTAAAAGCAAAAGTTTTTATAGAAAATTCAGAAGTAATTGAACGCTTATTAAGTGGTAATTTAGCAAAATACAACAAAGAAAATTATGCCGTTTTGCCAGGACTTTGCGACGTTCACGTGCATTTTAGAGAGCCGGGGTTTTCTTATAAAGAAACGATTAAAACTGGCTCTATGGCGTCGGCAAAAGGTGGATTTACGGCAGTTTGTACAATGCCAAACTTAAACCCCGTACCCCACAGCGTTGAAAATTTAAATAAGCAACTTGAAATTATAAAAAACGACGCCGTAATTAACGTGTATCCCTACGCGTCAATCACGATTGCCCAGCAGGGTAAAGAACTTGTAGATATGTCGGCGTTGTCAAACTACGCAGTTGCCTTTTCCGACGACGGCAAGGGTGTTCAGTCTGACGAAATGATGCTATCAGCAATGAGAAAGGCAAAAGAACTTGACAAAATTATTGCAGCGCATTGTGAAGATAACTCGCTACTTTTCGGGGGATATATCCACGACGGCGACTACGCAAAAAAGCACGGTCATTTAGGAATTTGCTCTGAAAGTGAATATAAGCAAATTGAAAGGGACTTAAAGTTGGTTAAAGAAACGGGCGTAAAATATCACGTTTGTCACATTTCAACAAAGGAAAGCGTTGAAGTTATAAGGCAGGCAAAAAAAGACGGTCTTGACGTAACGTGTGAAACGGGTCCACACTATCTTATACTTGACGACAGTTGCCTTTTAGAAGACGGACGGTTCAAAATGAACCCACCGTTAAGGTCGAAAACTGACCGTTTAGCGCTTATTGAAGGGTTAAAAGACGGCACGATTGATATGATTGCAACCGACCACGCGCCACACTCAAAGGAAGAAAAAAGCCGTGGCTTAAAGGGGAGCGCATTTGGAGTTGTTGGGATAGAAACTTCGTTTTCGGCAATGTATACGCATTTTGTTAAGACAGGCTTTATAACTCTTGAAGAACTTGTTAAAGTGATGTCGACAAATCCAAGAAAGCGTTTTAATATAGATAACGGTAAAGACTTTACGATATTTGATTTAAGTAAAGAGTACGTCGTAAAAACAGACGAATTTATTTCAATGGGGAAAGCGACGCCGTTTGAAAATATGACATTAACGGGTGTATGTGAACTTACGTCCGTTGACGGTAAAACCGTTTATACAAAATAAAACTGTGGGAGAAATTTATGGCAAAGAGAACGGACATTAAAAAAATTCTTATTATCGGTTCGGGCCCTATCGTAATAGGTCAGGCAGCCGAATTCGACTATGCTGGCACGCAGGCATGTCTTGCGCTTAAAGAGGAGGGATATGAAGTCGTTTTAGTAAACTCTAACCCTGCTACAATTATGACCGACACGACTATTGCAGACAAGGTTTATATGGAGCCACTCACTCTTGAATATCTTGCAAAAATTTTAAGATACGAAAGACCTGACGCTATCGTTCCGGGTATCGGTGGGCAGACGGGGCTTAACCTTGCTATGCAACTTCAAAAGAAAGGCGTATTAAAAGAGTGTGGGGTTGAACTTTTAGGTACAAGTAGCGAAAGTATTGAAAGGGCAGAAGACAGAGAAATGTTTAAAGAACTTTGTCAGTCTATCGGCGAACCTACTATTCCATCTGAAATCACTTATAATTTAGACGAAGCGAAAGTCGCTGCAAAAAAAATCGGCTATCCAGTAGTATTGCGTCCTGCGTTCACGCTTGGAGGAACAGGTGGTGGTTTTGCATATAACGAAGATGAACTTATTGAAATCGGTACAAACGCTTTTAAGTTATCGCCAGTTCACCAAGTTCTTATTGAAAAGAGCGTAAAGGGCTATAAAGAAATCGAATTTGAAGTAATGCGTGATAGCAACGACCACGCTATCACTATTTGTGGTATGGAAAATCTTGACCCCGTTGGTGTACATACGGGTGATTCAATCGTAGTTGCGCCTATTTTATCTCTTTCTGAAAAAGACCATAAAATGCTCAACGACAGCGCAATTAAAATCATTAAGGAATTAAAAATTGAAGGTGGATGTAACGTTCAGTTTGCTCTAAACCCAACTTCAAGCGAATATTTTTTAATCGAAGTAAACCCACGTGTATCACGTTCATCAGCGCTTGCAAGTAAAGCAAGTGGCTATCCTATTGCAAGGGTAACGGCAAAAATTGCTGTGGGTATGGCACTTGAAGATATTCCAGTTGCAGGTGGTACGGCTGCAATCGAGCCTAAACTTGACTATATCGTAGCAAAATTCCCACGTTTTCCGTTTGATAAATTCACTAACGCCGCAAACGTTTTAGGAACACAAATGAAGGCTACTGGTGAAGTTATGGGGATAGGCTCTACACTTGACGAATGTATGCTTAAATCTGTTCGTTCACTTGAAATCGGCGCTTGCCACTTCTATCTTCCTAAATTTGACAATATGACGACGGACGAACTCCGTGAATATATTAAAATCTCTAAAGACGATAATATTTTCGCCATTACCGAACTTTTAAGAAGGGGCGAAAGTATTGAAAGCCTTCACAAATTGACGATGATAACTGAACTTTTCCTTGAAAGTTTAGAACGTATCGTTAAAATGGAAAAGGTGTTAAAGGACAATCCTTTCGACCAAAAGACGTTAAAAGACGCTAAAAAGTTAGGTTTTTCAGATAAGTTTATCGCAAAATTATGGAAAACGGCTGAAATCGAAGTATTTAATAAGCGCCACGAATGGAATATTAAACCTGTATTTAAGATGGTTGATACTCTACATACCGGCAAGTATATTGCTTATTTATATTCTTCATACACGGGCGAAAACGCATCACGTTTAACCGATAAAAAGAAGTTAGTCGTTTTAGGTGCAGGCCCTATCCGTATCGGTCAGGGTGTTGAATTCGACTACTCAACGGTGCACGCCGTTCAAACGATTAAGCGTTGTGGCTTTGAGGCGATTATTATTAACAACAATCCAGAAACGGTTTCTACCGACTACACTACGGCTGATAAACTTTATTTTGAACCTTTGACGCCGGAAGACGTTATGAATATTATCGAATTTGAAAACCCAGAGGGCGTAATTGCATCACTTGGTGGACAAACGGCTATTAATCTTGCCGAACCGTTAAGGGATAGGGGCGTAAAAATCGTTGGTACAGATTGCGACGCTATCGAACGTGCTGAAAACCGTGATAGTTTTGAAAAAATTCTTAAAGACCTTGATATTCCACAGCCACAAGGCCACGCCGTAACAAAGATTGAGGACGGTATTAAGGCTGCAAACGAAATAGGCTATCCAGTTTTAGTTCGTCCAAGTTTCGTTTTAGGTGGTAGGGCAATGCAAATCGTTGCTAATGAAGAACAACTTCGCCACTACTTAAAGACGGCTGTTGAAATTGACGAAGACAAGCCTGTTTTAGTAGACAAGTATATCTTCGGTAAGGAAGTAGAAGTTGACGCTATTTGCGACGGTAGAGACGTATTTGTCCCAGGCATTATGGAACTTGTTGAAAGAACAGGTATTCACTCTGGCGATAGTATCAGCGTATACCCAACGTTTAGTATTTCAAACAAGGTAAAAGGAATTATATTACAGTACGCAAAAAAACTTGGTTTGGGTATCGGTATCGTAGGTTTATATAATATTCAATTTATCGTAGATAAAGAAGAAAACGTTTACATTATCGAAGTAAATCCAAGATCGTCAAGAACAGTTCCGTTCCTTTCAAAAGCGACAGGCTTTAGCCTTGCAGATATTGCGACGGAAGTTATTATGGGTAGAAGCCTTAAAGAACAAGGAATTTTTGATATTTATCCAACCGAAAAGAAACGTTGGTACGTTAAAGTTCCAGTATTTTCGTTCAATAAACTCCGTGGGCTTGACGCTTACCTTTCACCGGAAATGAAGTCTACTGGTGAAGCAATAGGTTACGACGACAAGTTAAATAGAGCGCTTTATAAAGCGTTACAAGCGTCGGGCATGGGCGTTCAAAAATACGGCACGGTATTTGTTACCGTTGCAGATAAGGATAAAGAAGAAGCCCTTCCGTTAATTCGTAGATTTTATAACCTTGGATTTAATATTCAAGCAACTAGGGGAACTGCTAATTTCCTCAAAAACAACGGCATAAGAACGCATATTTTAGAAAAACTTTCCGAAAATAATACGGAAATTTTAGATGCAATCCGTCAAGGACATATCGCTTACGTTATTAACACAAGGGACGTTTCTTCAAACAACCAAAACAGCGACGGCGCTCAAATTAGACGTGCAGCGACTGAAAACAACGTTACTATTTTTACAGCGCTTGATACTGTAAGAGTTTTATTAGACGTTTTAGAAGAAATTACTTTGACTATTTCTACAATAGATGCGTAAAGGTAGCAAAATGAAACAAGTTTTTTTAGATATAATCAGCAACAAAGCGTTAACCGATAATGTTTACGAAATGAAGTTAAAAGGCGACGTGTCAGCAATCACAGCGCCTGGTCAGTTTGTCAATATAAAACTTGACGGGCTGTTTTTAAGAAGACCTATTTCCGTTTGTGATTTATCAGGCGACGTCTTAACTATAGTTTATAAAGTTGTCGGCAAGGGTACAAAAGTTATGAGTAAAATGACTTCCGGCACGCTGGACGTGTTGACGGGGCTTGGTAACGGTTACGACTTAAAAATGGCAAACGGTAAGGTAGTTCTTATCGGTGGTGGCGTAGGCGTTCCACCTATGTATCTACTTGCAAAAAAACTTCTTGCAGACGGTTTTGACGTTACCGTTGTGCTTGGTTTTAATACCAAATCGGAAATTTTTTATAAAGACGAATTTGAAAAGTTAGGCATAAAAGTAGTTGTAACGACGGTTGACGGTAGTTACGGGGTAAAAGGCTTTGTAACGGACGCCCTTAAGGATATAGAATATTCTTACTTTTTCACTTGTGGTCCAGAGCCTATGCTTAAAGCGTTGTTTAGCGCAACGACGACAAGTGGGCAGTTCAGTTTTGAAGAACGTATGGGCTGTGGTTTTGGCGCATGTATGGGATGTTCTTGCAAGACTATTTACGGCAACAAGCGCATTTGTAAAGAAGGCCCTGTGCTTAAAAAGGAGGAAATTTTATGGAATTAAAAGTTGACCTTTTGGGTATAGAACTTGACAATCCGATTATTCCTGCAAGTGGAACGTTTGGTTACGGATATGAGTTTAGCGAACTTTACGATATAAACGTTTTAGGCACGTTTTCTTTTAAGGGAACGACTAAAGACGCGCGTTTTGGCAATCCTACGCCAAGAATAGCAGAGTGTACTTCGGGTATGATTAACGCCGTAGGTTTACAAAACCCAGGTGTTGAAAAAGTAATATCAGAAGAACTTCCTAAACTTAAAAAATGTTTTAATAAAAAAGTAATGGCAAACGTAAGTGGGTTTTCGATTGAAGATTACGCATACACTTGTGCAAAACTTGATAAAGAAGAACAAGTCGGTTGGCTTGAAGTAAATGTTAGTTGCCCTAACGTACACGGGGGTGGTATGAGTTTCGGCACTTCGCCAGAGGCTGCTGCTGAAGTTACAAAGGCAGTTAAGGCTGTAACGACAAAGCCTGTTATCATAAAACTTTCGCCAAACGTTACTGATATAGTATCGATAGCAAAGGCTTGTGAGGACGCAGGCGCAGACGGCATTAGTTTAATTAACACAATGCTTGGTATGCGTATCGACTTAAACAAGAGAAAACCTGTTATAGCGAACACTATGGGTGGTTTTTCGGGTAGCGCAATTTTTCCAGTAGCTGTTAGAATGGTTTATCAAGTTGCACACGCAGTTAAAATACCAGTTATCGGAATGGGTGGCGTATCTTCTGCAGAAGACGTTATCGAAATGATGATGGCAGGAGCAACTGCTGTAGAAGTTGGCGCAGCAAATCTTGTAGATCCGTTTATTTGTAAAAAAATAATCGAAGACTTGCCTTCGGTTATGGCAAAATATAAAATAAATTCACTTAAAGAAATTATAGGAGTTGTAAAATAATGGCAAAAGACGTAATTGTAGCATTAGATTTTGACAGCAAAGAAAAGGTTTTTAGTTTTTTAGATTTATTTACGGATAGAAAGCCTTTTGTAAAAATCGGTATGGAACTTTTTTATGCCGAAGGTCCTGAAATCGTTAGAGAAATTAAAAAGAGAGGTCATAAAATATTTTTAGACCTTAAACTTCACGATATTCCTAACACGGTAAAAAAGGCAATGGCAGTATTGTCGGGGCTTGACGTTGATATGACAAACCTTCACGCAGGTGGCACGGTTAGAATGATGCAAGGTGCGCTTGAAGGCTTAACTAGAGCAGACGGAACAAGACCTATCTTAATTGCCGTTACCCAACTTACCTCAACCGACCAGGAAAGTATGGAAAACGACCTTTTAATCAAAGAGCCTATTGATAAAGTAGTAATGCACTATGCGTCTTGCGCTAAAACGGCAGGACTTGACGGTGTAGTATGTTCTCCACTTGAAGCTGGCAAAGTACACGAAGTTTGTGGCGAAAATTTCTTAACGATAACGCCAGGCGTACGTTTTGCCGACGGCGACGTTGGTGACCAAAAGAGAGTTACAACCCCTGCAAAAGCAAGAGAAATCGGCTCTGATTATATTGTCGTAGGTAGACCTATCACAGCTGCAGCAGACCCTGTTGCCGCTTACAATAGATGTGTTGAAGAATTTTTAGGTTAAGGAGTAATAATATGACAGAACTTCAAAAGTTAATTGCAAAAGATTTACTTTCTATCAAAGCAGTGTTTTTCCGTCCAGAAGAACCATTTACTTGGGCAAGTGGTATCAAAAGCCCGGTATATTGTGACAACCGTTTAACGCTTACTGCACCAAAAGTAAGATGCGACGTTGAAAACGGTTTAGCAACGCTTATTAAAGAAAATTATCCTGACGTAGAAGTATTAATGGGTACGTCGACGGCAGGTATTGCTCACGCTGCAATCACAGCGCACATTATGAATTTACCTATGGGCTACGTGCGTTCTGGAGCAAAGGACCACGGCAGACAAAACCAAATCGAAGGCAAACTTGAAGCCGGTCAAAAGGTTGTCGTAGTAGAAGATTTAATTTCAACTGGTGGTAGTTGTATTGAAGTCGTTAACGTTCTTCGTGAAGCAGGCGCTGACGTTTTAGGTATCGTAAGTATTTTTACATACGGTATGCAAAAAGGTTTAGATAGACTTGCTGCCGCAAACGTTAAAAACGTTTCACTTACGAATTTTGACGTAATTGCTAAAGTTGCCGCTGAAGAAAACTACGTTAAGGAAGAAGACGTAGCAAGACTTATTTCTTTTAGAAATAATCCTTCTGACGAAAGTTGGATAACAAAATAAGGAGATATTATGAGAAGCGTTATTGACATTCTTGATTTAACTTCAGCCGAAATCGACGAACTTATCGCAACGGCAAAAGATATTATTGAAAACCCTGCAAAGTACTCTGAAAAATGCAAGGGTAAAAAACTTGCAACGCTCTTTTTTGAACCGTCTACAAGAACAAGATTGAGTTTTGAAGCCGCTATGTACGAATTAGGTGGGAACGTAATAGGATTTTCTTCGGCTAGTTCAACGTCGGCAAGTAAGGGCGAAAGCGTAGCTGATACGGCAAAAGTTATCAGTTGCTATGCAGACATTATCGCAATGCGTCACTACAAGGAAGGCGCGCCTTTTGTTGCCGCTAAAAACGCAAGTATTCCAGTTATCAATGCAGGCGACGGTGGACATAATCACCCAACGCAAACGCTTGCCGACCTTTTAACAATCAGTCGTGAAAAGGGCAGAATTGACAACATTACGATAGGTTTTTGTGGCGACTTAAAGTTTGGTAGAACGGTTCACTCTTTAATTTCAGCTCTTTCAAGATATAAGGGAATTAAAGTGGTTCTTATTTCACCTGACGAACTTAAACTTCCAAGTTATATTAAGCAGGACGTTTTAGAAAAGAACGGTATGGAATTTGTTGAAACGGCTGACCTTGAAGAAGTTATGCCTGAACTTGACGTATTGTATATGACACGTGTTCAAGGCGAAAGATTTTTCAGCGAAGAAGAATATTTAAGACTTCGCGATAGTTATATTTTAACGCCTGCAAAACTTGTAAACGCTAAAAGCGATTTATCAATTCTTCACCCACTTCCAAGGGTAAATGAAATTAGTGTTGCGATTGACAACGATCCACGCGCTTGTTACTTTAAGCAGGTTAAAAACGGCAAATATATGAGAATGGCTCTCATTATGAAACTTTTGGGGGTGTAAAATGAAAGTAGATTCAATAATTAACGGCGTAGTTATCGACCATATTCCAGCAGGCCTTGGTATGAAACTTTACGGACTTTTAGGGCTTGAAAGTTTAGATAGCCAACTTGCGCTTATTAAAAATGCACCAAGTAAAAAACTTGGCAAAAAGGATATCATTAAGATTGATGAAGCGATTGAAATTAACCTTGACATTATAGGTTATATCGCACCACAAGCAACGGTTAACGTTATTAGGGACGGGGTTATTTCTGAAAAGAAGGCTATAGATTTACCTGATATGCTAGTAAACGTTATCAAGTGTAAAAATCCACGTTGTATTACAACAACCGAGCAGGAAATAGAACATATCTTCAAACTTACCGATAAGGAAAAAGGGGTATATCGTTGTATTTACTGCGAAGTAAACGCAAAAGAATAAAATAACAGTATTTAGGCATCGGCGAAATACCTGATGCCGTTTTGTTTGGCGCTGGATAAGGAAAAAGGAGAAATGCCTTGAAATATTCTTGCTTTTGTGATACAATAAAAATATATCGAGCATTGTGAGGAGATGAGGACTTATATATGAATATTCTACATATGAAATATGCTGTTGAAGTTGCAAAACACGGATCGCTTAATAAGGCGGCTGAAACGCTTATGATAGCGCAACCAAACATCAGCCGATCTATCAAAGAGCTTGAGGCAGATCTTGGAATTACAATATTCCAAAGAAGTGCAAAAGGAATGGTTTTAACCCCTGATGGAGATGAGTTTATTGAATATGCGCGCGATATACTTCACCGTATTGACAACATTGAGCAGTCCTATCGTGACGGCTCGCATAAAAAGCGCAAATTTTCAATATCCGTACCTCGTGCGTGCTACGTTTCTGCAGCGTTGGTGGAATTTTCTAAAAATATAGGCGACACACCCGTAGAGATATATTACAAGGAAACAAACTCTAAAAAAACCATAAAAATGCTTTTAGAAAACGAATATAAGCTTGGCATTATTCGTTATTCGGATAATTATGATAAATATTACAAGGATATGCTTGAGGAAAAAGGGCTTTTTTATGAAACTATAGCAGAGTTTTCTTACGTTCTTTTAATGAGCAAGGATAACCCTCTTGCAAAGAAGGAAACCATTACTTACGAAGACCTTTCTGATTATATTGAGATTGCTCACGCAGATCCTTACGTTCCTACGCTTTCTATGCCAAAGGTATTCCGTGAAGAACTTCCTGATAACGTAGACCAAAGAATTTTTGTCTTTGAACGGGCAAGCCAGTTCGACCTACTTTCTGAAAACTCAAAAACGTTTATGTGGGTTTCACCTGTGCCACCACATATACTTGATAGATATAATCTTGTTCAGCGTGTGTGCGAAGGCAATAAAAAAGTATACAAGGACGTGCTTATATATCATAAAGGATATAAGTTGACAAAACTTGATAAAGATTTTATTAACGAACTTTGTGATGCGAGAAGAAAATTTGTAAAGTAAATATGTAAAGATATATTAACATATACAATAAGCTTATAACAAATTTGATATTTTGCAAATAAATGATATTACGTATAATATATACATAATAAGAAATAATAAATATAAAAATTATAATATATAATGATGACACGCTTGTTTTTTATCGGTTAAAACAATAAAATTCCATAGAATTTATAAGCAGTTTTTTTAGTTTGATTAAATTTCTTATTTTCAT
>JAZNVV010000063.1:0-20357 GCA_045593005.1 Christensenellaceae bacterium
ACTTTTAATGCAAACGCTTATTCAAAATCTTCGCTTAATCCATATTATAAAACGAATAGCGTAAACGAAGTTACCGTCGCAAAAGAAGTTGACAGCAAAGCGTTTATCGACAAATATTTCGACATTATTTTAAATAAATAAATTATACACGTGTGATATATACAAAAAATTATATATACGACATATAAAACAATAATAAAAAATCGCTTGATAAAAACAGGCGATTTTATTTTTTTGAAAAAATTTTTAAAAAAGTTGGCATAAAACCGTTGACAAACGGGCAAAGTAGTTGTAGAATTGAGGTATAAATTTAGCACTCGCTCGATTAGAGTGCTAACAATCGCAAAAGCCAAGTGCTAAAAACCCTCGGTGGTGTAAAATGAAACTTTCTGATAGAAAAAAGAAGATTTTAAATATCGTAGTAAACGATTATATAAGTTCAGCGCAACCGGTGTCAAGCAAGCAAATTTCTGAAAAGTATCTGACGGACGTTTCTTCGGCAACGGTTAGGTCGGAGCTTGCTCAACTTGAAGAACTTGGGTATTTAACGCATTTGCATACGTCAAGTGGTAGAGTTCCTTCAAAAGAAGCGTATAGGCTTTACGTTGACGAACTTATGCAACGTGGCAAACTTACGCAAAAGGAATTGACCTTTATAAAAGAGCAGTTTGAAAAGCAGTCGAACGATATTGAGGCTGTGTTAAAAAATACCGTAAAGGTAATTAGCGAACTTACCGATTATACTTCGATAGCGTATTCGTCGCACGATTTATCGGATAAAATTGTCAACGTAAAGATATTTAGGTATAAACCGACGGTTGCTTTATTGCTCATAGTTACTGAAAGCACGCTTATTAGAGATAAAGTAATTCAAATCCCTAAAGATATGCAGGATGAAGAACTTGAAAGGGCTAACGATATTATTAATAAAATATTTATCGGCAAAAACTTTCACGAAATTATCAATTCGGTGTCGGAAGTTGAATCACAGTTCGCTGAATTTAAGGAAATTTTTAACCGTATAATTGAAGTTTTAGAAGATTACATTGCTGACAACGTTTCTAAAGTTTTATTAGAGGGTGAAGATAAAATATTAAACAATCCAGAATACAACAACGCGCAAAAGGTAAAGAACTTCCTTTCCGTTGTAAACAGTAAGGAAAAGGTGGTTGACCTACTTGGCGTTCCGAATGGTAATATTGAAATAAGTATTAAAATCGGTTCGGACGGCGACGACGTGCCTGAAGATTGTTCGCTTGTAACGGCGTCATATTCGGCAGGTGGTGTAAATATAGGTAATTACGGCGTTATAGGTCCACTTCGTATGGATTATCGCAAGGTCGTTTCCGTGCTTGAAGGCGTTGGCAAGATTTTGGAAGATATGTTAAAAGAAGAATAGGAGAGGTTATGGAAGAAAAGGAAAACTTAACCGAAGAAGTTGAAAAAACTAGCGAAACGGCGCAAAACAATGAAACCGTACAGCCTGAACTTTCGGAAACGGATAAGTTAAAGGCAGAAGTTGCCGAATATAAGGACAAATGGATAAGAAACGTTGCAGAATTTGACAACTATAAAAAGAGAAACGCAACTATTTGGAAAGACGCTTTTTTAGAAGGTAAAAAAGACACCATATTAAAGATTTTGCCACTTGGCGACAATCTTGAAACGGCAATCAATATTATTACCGACGAAAAATCGCGTGAAGGCGTCGTGCTTTTATTAAAGCAATTCAACGACGTACTTAAAAACCTTGGGGTAGAGGTTATCAACCCAACGGGCGAGCAGTTCAACCCTGACGTAGCAGAGGCTGTTATGCAGGTGGACGGTGATGAAGGTGAAGAAAGTGGAACGGTAAAAACTACCTTCCGTAAAGGCTATAAAGCCGATAATAAAATAATAAGATACGCTCAAGTAAGCGTGGTAAGATAGAAAAGGAGATAAATGATTATGGGAAAAACTATAGGTATTGACTTAGGTACGACAAACTCTTGCGTAGCAATTATGGAAAACGGTGAACCTACCGTTATTGCTAACGCTGAAGGTGCAAGAACAACTCCGTCTGTTGTTGGTTTCCAAAAAGACGGCACAAGACTTGTTGGTCAAGTGGCAAAGCGTCAAGCAGTTGCTAACGCTGAAAGAACTATTGCTTCAATCAAAAGACATATGGGCGAAGATTATAAAATAGCCATTGACGACAAAAAATATACCCCACAGGAAATTTCAGCAATGATTTTAACTAAACTTAAAAAGGATGCTGAAAGTTATCTTGGCACGACTGTTACAGACGCAGTTATTACCGTTCCTGCATACTTTAACGACAGTCAAAGACAGGCTACAAAAGATGCTGGTAAAATCGCAGGTCTTAACGTTTTAAGAATTATCAACGAACCTACGGCTGCTGCACTTTCATACGGTCTTGACAAGGAAGGCAAAACTCAAAAGGTTATTATCTACGACCTTGGTGGTGGTACGTTCGACGTTTCTATTATGGAAATCGGCGACGGTGTGTTTGAAGTTTTAGCAACTAACGGTAACTGTTTCCTTGGTGGTGATGACTTCGATAAGAAGATTATGGACTATCTTTTAGCAGAATTTAAGGCTAGAGAAGGTATTGATTTATCTAACGATAAACTTGCCGTTCAAAGACTTAAAGAGGCTGCAGAAAAGGCTAAAATCGAACTTTCTGGTATGGACAACACAAATATCAATCTTCCGTTCATTACGGCAGATGCAACTGGTCCAAAACACCTTGACGTTGACCTTTCAAGACAGAAGTTTAACGCAATGACGGCTGACCTTGTTTCTAAAACAATTCAACCATTAAAACAGGCTATGCAAGATGCAAAACTTTCTTATGGCGAAATCGACAAGGTTATTTTAGTAGGTGGTTCTACACGTATTCCTGCAGTCGTTGACGAAGTAAGAAAGGTTACTGGTAAAGAACCGTTTAAGGGCATCAATCCTGACGAATGCGTTGCTATCGGTGCTGCTATTCAAGGTGGTGTTTTATCTGGTGAAGTTAAGGACGTACTCTTATTAGACGTTACGCCATTATCACTCGGTATTGAAACACTTGGTGGCGTTTCAACGAAGCTTATCGAACGAAACACGACCATTCCTGTTAAAAAGTCGCAAGTATTCTCAACTGCTGCAGACAATCAGACGCAAGTTGATATTCATATTGTTCAAGGCGAAAGAGAATTCGCCGCAGACAACAAAACTCTTGGTAGATTTGCTTTAACTGGTATTGCGCCAGCACCAAGAGGCATACCACAAATCGAAGTTACTTTCGATATCGACGCAAACGGTATCGTTAACGTAGCTGCTAAAGATTTAGGCACGGGTAAATCACAAAATATTACTATTACTTCTTCAACAAACTTATCAGACGCTGATATTGAAAAGGCTGTAAACGAAGCAAAACAATACGAAGAAGAAGACAAGAAGAAGAAAGAAGTAGTTGACGTTCATAACCAACTTGACGGACTTATTTTCTCGGTGGAAAAGACGGTTAAAGAAAGTGGCGACAAGATTAGCGACGAAGACAAGGCTAAACTTGAAGAAGCTGTAAAAGAAGCAAAGACCGAACTTGAAACTAACGATATCGACAAGATGAAAGCAGCAACTGAAAAACTTTCAAACGACGTACAGCCGATTTTTAGCAAATTATATGCAGAAGCGCAACAAGCAGCGCAAAACGCACAAGCAGGCGAACAACCAAACGGCGACGATACGGAATTTCATCAAAACTAATAAATAAAACCGTTATACCGAAAGGCGAAAACCGTCTTTCGGTATAACGCTACATATAGGTTAAATATGGCAAACAAAAAAAATCATTACGAAACGTTGGGCGTAACCAAAACGGCAAGTTCAGACGAAATTAAATCAGCATACAGAAAACTTGTTAAAAAGTATCATCCCGACCTTCATCCTAACGACCCTGCTTGCGCTGAAAAGTTTAAGGAAATAAACGAAGCGCACGAAGTTTTATCGGACGATAAAAAGCGTAAACAGTACGATTTTGAATTAGAACACCCTGGTATGAGTGGTGCAGGGTTTGGTGGTCAAGGCTTTGAAGGCTTTGGTGGGTTTTCGGATATTTTTTCAGACATTTTTAGTGGTTTCGGTGGTGGAAGTTCAAGGCGTTCAAGAGGCCCTGTTAAAACAAAAGGTGAAGACATTACCGTTGAGGTTAAGCTTTCATTTTTAGATGCGGCAAAGGGGTGTCGTAAAGAGATTTCTTACACAAGAAAGTCGCCTTGTACAGACTGTAAAGGCACGGGCGCAAAAGATGGTTCTGCTTATCACACTTGTCCAAAATGTGGTGGCACGGGTGAAATTCAATATACACAAAGGGCAGGCTTTTTTACGCAAGTTTCAGTCAAGCCTTGCGACGAGTGTCACGGTACGGGCAAAAAGATTACCGAGCCTTGCCAAACTTGTAAGGGCAAGGGCAGTATAAAGACTACAACGACGGTAACTTTGGATATTCCGGCAGGCGCTGACACAGGAAGTTATATGAAAAAGCCTGGATATGGCGAAGCGTCGCCTAACGGTGGTCCAAGTGGAGACCTTATAATTGTATTTACCGTTGAGCCAAGCAAATTATTTAGACGTAAACAGTTCGACCTTTACGTTGACTTGCCGATAAGTTTTAAGACGGCTTGTCTTGGTGGCAAGGTAGAAATTCCTTTGATTGACGAAACAATGACTTTTACAATACCTGAAGGCACACAAAGTGGAAAAGTGTTCTACGTTCGTGGTAAAGGTATTCGTTCTTCAAGGGGAACGGGCGATCTTTATATAGTTGTGAACGTAGAAGTTCCTACAAGACTTTCTAAAGAACAAAAGAAGGAATTAGAAAAGTTTGACAACGATATAGAGGTAAAACAATATCAAAAAATCCGTGATTACGCTGACAATATGCAAATAAATTACGGTAAAAAACCTTACTAAAAAAACACGCCTTATGTAAAGGCGTGTTTTTATTTTTTGGTCGATTTTCACGATACCGTTTAGGCTAAATTGAGCCATAAATAGAGCATAATAGCCTATAAAATTTTAGGAATAGAGCCTGCTCTAAATTTTTTGGCAGAAGTCCCCACTTTTTGCGCAAAAAACTCTGAAAAATAGTTTTCGTTTTCAAACCCGACGGCAAAAGCGATTTCCTTAATACTCATACTTGTTTCAAGCAATAAGCGCTGGCTTTCTGCTAAACGTTTATTTAGAATATACTGCTTTGGACTTATATTAAAAGTTTCCTTAAAATAGTTGGCAAAATACGCCGTGCTAACGTTCATAATAGACGCCAGGTCGGAATTAGAAATTTTTTTGTTGTAATTATTGTCTATAAAAGAAATAACTTTTCCAAACTTTTTGATGGTAGGCGAGTCTATAAATACTTCCGATAAAAAGTCGGATAAAATTAAATTCATAGCGCCTTGAACGCGATATCTACTTTCAACTGCTTTGCTATGATAATTTTCAACGACTATTTTGAATAAGTCTTCCGTCAAGTTATTTGCTTTAACTGAATAGTTAGTTGAAATATATCTAAACAGCGTAAATACCGGTTGGTCGGACTGGAAATGTATATAATATTTATTCATAGTGCCGTCCACGTGGCTCTTTTTAACCGAATATGCAGGTACTAAATATACGTAACCTGGCTTTAACTCTAACGTTCGATTATAAAGTTGTATTGTTGCCGTCCCTTCCGTCAAAAGATATAGTCTGTGATACTGAATATGATGGTGGTGGTTGTCCCATTTAAGATTATTCCACTCTTCACCAACGTCTTGGTTGGCGGCGTACGCTACTGAATATGTGTTGCTAATAAAAATGTTGTTATCCATATAAAACCTACGTTTTGTTAAGAAAATCCTATGTTTAGTATATTGATTACATTATATATTAGATTTATAATAAAATCAAGAGCATTATAAAAAAAGGAGAAATTTTATTATGGCTGAAAATAGATATATAGGTTCTTATCCAGTAATAGGTATCCGTCCAACTATCGACGGTAGACGTGGCGCATTAAAAGTGCGTGAAAGTCTTGAAGAACAAACTATGAATATGGCAAAAAGCGCCGCTAAACTTTTTACCGATAACTTAAAGTATTCAAACGGCGAACCTGTAAAGGTTGTTATTGCCGACACTACTATCGGTAGAGTGGCTGAAGCTGCTGCTTGTGCTGAAAAATTCCGTCGTGAAGGCGTTGATATTACGCTTACCGTTACGCCTTGCTGGTGTTATGGCTCTGAAACGATGGATATGGACCCTTTGACAATTAAAGGCGTATGGGGTTTTAATGGAACGGAAAAACCAGGTGCTGTATATCTTGCAGCCGTGTTAGCCGGCCATGCGCAAAAAGGACTTCCTGCGTTTGGCATTTACGGACACGAAGTAATGGATGCTGACGAAAAGGAAATTCCTATCGACGTACAGGAAAAACTTTTGCGTTTTGGTAGATGTGCTATTGCTGCAGCGTCAATGCGTGGTAAATCATATCTTCAAATCGGCTCACTCTGTATGGGTATAGCCGGCTCTCAAATAGATTCACATTTTATTGAAGATTATTTTGGTATGCGTGTTGAATCTGTTGACGAAGTTGAAATTATTCGCCGTATGGAAAAGGGTATTTACGACAAAAAAGAATACGAAAAGGCTCTTAAATGGGCGAAAGAAAACTGCATAATCGGCTTTGATAAAAACCCTGACTTTATTAGAAAATCTGATGAAGAAAAGGAAAAGGAATTTGAATTTGCTGTATTGACGGCGTTAATTATAAAAGACCTTATGAACGGAAATAAAAATCTTCCGGAAGGCGCTGAAGAAGAAATGGTTGGACATAACGCGATTGCAGCAGGTTTCCAAGGTCAAAGACAATGGACGGATTTTTATCCAAACGGCGACTTTGCTGAATCAATCTTAAATAGTTCGTTCGACTGGAACGGCACGAGAGAACCTTATATTTTAGCGACTGAAAACGACGTGTTGAACGGTTTTGGTATGCTATTTATGAAACTTTTAACAAACCGTCCACAAATTTTTGCCGACGTTAGAACGTGCTGGTCGTCAAAATCAGTTAAGCGTGTAACGGAATACGATTTAGAAGGAAAGGCAAAAGAATCTGACGGTATTATTCACCTTATCAATTCGGGCGCTGCTTGTGTGGACGCTAATTGTAGGGCATTAGATAGCGATGGTAAACCAACAATCAAAGAGTGGTACAACGTTACTGAAGAAGATAAAAAGGCTATTATGCAAAACGTTGAATGGTGTCCAGCCGACAACGGATATTTCAGAGGTGGTGGATATTCTTCACGCTTTGAAACAAAGGCAGAAGTCCCTTGTACAATGATTAGACTTAACCTTGTCAAAGGTTTAGGACCAGTTCTTCAAATTGCAGAAGGTTGGACGGTTGATTTGCCTGAAAAGGTTTCCGATACGTTGTGGAAGAGAACAGACTACACTTGGCCTTGTACATGGTTTGCGCCACGTTGCGATGGCAAGGAAGGCTCTGCATTTAAGGACGCTTATTCGGTAATGAATAACTGGGGCGCAAATCACGGTGCAATCAGTTACGGTCATATCGGTGCTGACCTCATTACGCTTTGTTCAATGCTACGTATTCCTGTATGTATGCATAACGTTGATAAAGCAGACATTTTCCGTCCTGCATGCTGGAATGCTTTTGGTATGGATGCTGAAGGTGCTGACTATCGCGCTTGTTCTAACTACGGACCATTATTCAAAAAGATTTAGTCCTTGTGGTCAAAAAAGACCTATAACGGTGTTGTGAAAAGCGACCATTTTACAGTATTTAAAATAATAAAAACATAAAAATTACAAAAAAATTTGGCAGGGTAGTATACTTGATTACCCTGCCATTTGTATTAAAATAATACTTGATTTTTCAAATGGATTTTGTTATTATAATATAAATAAATATTAGAAGGTTATTATGAAGTTTACCGAAATTACAATACATACAAATACAATCGGCTCTGAACTTATATCAGATATTTTATGGACTTACACCGATCAAGGCGTCGCTATTAGCGATATTAACGACGTATTAGAACTTGATAAAATGAAGAAAGGGACGTGGGATTACGTTGATGAAGAACTGTTAAAAAACAAATCTTCCGACGTGCTTGTAAAAGGTTTTGTGCCAGCTGATGATACTGAAACGGTTGCTAAAATTGAAAGAGAAGTTTTAGCGTTGCCAAATAAATTAGATTTTTATATAGGAACGCTTGAAACAGTCAAACGTGAAATTGAGGGCGACGAGTGGCTTGAAAAATGGAAGGAAAATTTTAAGCCTATTCATATAGGAGAAAAGGTCGTTATTTGTCCAGAGTGGATTGACTATAAACAGCAGGACGGCGAAATTATAGTTAAGCTTGACAGCAATATGGCTTTCGGCACAGGCGAGCACGAAACTACGTCTATGTGTGTGGAAATGATTGCAAAATATCTTAAATCAGGCGATACGCTTATCGACGTTGGTTCGGGTAGTGGTATTTTAGGAATAACGGCGTCAAAACTTGGGGCTAAAAGGGTAATTATGACCGATATAGACGAGTGTGCGACGACGGCTTCTGAACACAACGCAAAACTTAACGGTGTTACTAACGCTGAAATTTATCTTAAAAACTTACTTGACGACGTTACTTTAACAGGCGACGTAGTCGTTGCAAATATTATGGCAGAAGTTTTAATAGGATTTTCGCAAGGGATAATTGCAAACGTTAAAAAGGGTGGAACTGTAATTTTAAGTGGAATATTAACGTCTAAAAGCGACGCAGTTAAAAACGCTTACGTTAGCGCTGGTTTTACACACGTTGAAACTAAAATAAAGGGCGAATGGTGCGCTCAAGTATATAGTAGGGACAATTAGTATGAAAGTTTCAGTTTTCACGCTGGGTTGCAAAGTAAATCGTTCTGAAAGCGATTCTATAATGAAAAAACTTTCACAAATGGGCTATGAAGTGACGGACGAACTTGAATATGCCGATTTATACATAGTAAACACTTGTGCCGTTACTAGTGAGGCTGAAAAAAAATCACGGCAGGTGTCTGCAAGAATATCGGCAATCAATCGTAATGCAAGGGTAATTTTTACTGGTTGCGCCACACAAAATTCGCCGGAAAGTTTTATAAATAAGGAAAACACTCAACTTGTAACGGGTACTTTCAAAAAGGGTAAAATACCCGAACTTTTATCGGAATACGGTGTTAAAATAGCCGACCAAAACAACGTTTTTGAAGAACTTTTGCCGGCTGAAAGTTTAAGGACGAGGACGTACGTAAAAATTCAAGACGGATGTAATAATTTTTGTTCGTACTGCATTATCCCCTATTTAAGGGGTAGAAGTCGCTCCCGTTCGCCAGAAAGTATAATTGAAGAAATTTTAAATACCAAACCACTTGAGTGCGTGCTTAACGGAATAAATATATCAGACTATCATTATTATAGCGACGACCTTGCTTCGCTTATTGAAAAACTTGCAGTAGTTGACACTAGGATTAGACTTGGTTCGCTTGAGGTTGGCGTTATAAACGATAGGCTATTAACGGCGCTAAAAAATCTAAAAGATTTTGCACCACAATTTCATTTGTCTTTACAGTCGGGTAGTGACGAAGTGCTAAAAAAGATGAACCGTCATTATACGACTGCCGATTATCTAGATAGGGTAAATTTGATAAGAAAGTATTTTCCTAACGCAGGCATTACTACCGATATTATAGTAGGTTTTCCTACTGAAACGGAAGACAATTTTAGCGAGAGTTTAGCCTTTACAGAAAAGGTTGGATTTTCGGATATTCACCCCTTCCCGTACAGCAAACGGACGGGAACGGTAGCGTCAAAGTTGACCGACCTTGATAAATCGGTAAAAAAAGAAAGGCTTAAAAAAATGCTTGATAAAAAGGGAATTTGCCGTGATAAATTCCACAATTTACAAATAGGTAAAACCCTTTCCGTTTTAATTGAAACGATTGAGGACGGTTACGCCGTAGGGTATAGTGAAAATTACGTGCGCGTATATTTGGACGGCAAAATCGCAAGTAGAGAAAAATTTTATTCCGTTACGGTAACTAGTTTATTTAAAGACGGCGTAACGGGTGTTATAAACAAATAGGAGATATTATGGAAAACTGTTTATTTTGTAAAATTATCGCAGGGGAAATTCCTGCTAAAAAAATGTATGAAGACGACGATATGTTAATATTTTGCGATATTGATCCAAAAGCGCCAAAGCATTATCTTTGCGTTCCAAAATCGCACTTTAAACTTTTATCTGAAATGACTGACGAGCAGGCAACAATGCTTAAAAATTGTTTCAAAAAAATCCCTACGCTTACAAGTTTATTAGGACTTGAAAACGGTTACAGACTTGTTATAAATCAAGGCGACGACGCAGGTCAAACGGTATTCCACTTACACATACATATTCTTGCAGGCAAAAAGATGGGGTGGACACCAGCATAATTTATTTACGGCTTAAAATTAACCATAAAAATAAAAAAGTTAAAAATAGGATAAAAAACCCTTGACTTAAACGTTTAGGTTATGTATAATAAATTAGCAAAATCGCAAATAATTTGCGTGCTACTAAACGCCTTGGGCAAAGGAGGGTTGTCAAATGTCAGTTGTTAGAGTTGGTGAAAACGAATCAATCGATAGCGCTTTAAGAAGATTTAAAAGAAAATGTTCAAGAGACGGCATTATCGGTGATTTACGTAAAAAAGAATTCTATGAAAAACCTTCCGTAAGAAGAAAGAAGAAGGCTGAAGCCGCAAGAAAGAGAAGCATTAAAGGCTAATCTTAATAGGCAAACTAAACCCACTAACGATAAATTTATGGCGTTAGTGGGTTTTTTATTTAAGTGTGTAAAATAAAGGGTAAAATTATGAGCGAAAAATCGTTAAAGCAGTACGCAAAAGAGGCAAAACGCCGTCTAAAATCAGGGTTTTGGCAAAGTTACAAAAGTGAAGTTGAACAGCGCAAAAAACAGGCCGTAGAGGACGGTATTGCCGTGTCGAAAGTTGTCGAATATTATAACGAAGAACAACGCCGTCGGACTTCTAATAACGAGTGTGCTGATGAGGAGTTTTATAAAAAAGTCAAAAAACTTTTAGACGAATATGGCGAAACGGACGACATTATAGGTAGGCTTACTGATAAAAAATATTTTTCGGAATTGAACTATGAACAGCGACAAAAATATTCAATGGAACTATCATCAAAATATCTTATCGCTCTTGAAAGATATAATAAAGAGAAAAACATAAAATTGATAAAGTCGGCAAAGTAAAACGTTTTATTTGATTAAGCGTTGTATTAAACAGAATAATTTACAATAAAAAATCGCAACTTTTGTTGCGATTTTTTTTGTCATAAATATTAAATTTGGTCAACTTTCACAATACCGTTGCCCTATTTTATGTTTATACCCGTTGGGCTTAAAAGATAAACTGAAGGTGAAGTTTCGGTTATGCCACCACCTAAAGCGTAAATAGCGCCTGATAAAAGGTCTAAAACCCTTATTTTAGTAGTTTCCTTAACCATAGTGAGATAAACCATAACTTGATTGCCTGCTTTTAAGTCGTCAATCATATTTTCAACGTCGCCATAGCCTTTTGGGTGATAAACGGATAAAGGCCCGTTTTTAATTGGTGCTTCGCCTACAACCCTTGAAGTAGCGTCAAAGCCGATAGTGTTATCGTCATTTGGTTTTTTGTTGAATAAATTAAAAATACCCATAGTTTAATATACCTTTTTAGTGTAGTCGCGTTCGCCAAAAATCCCCGTGCCAACGCGTATCATATTACTTCCGTTATTTATTGCAATTTCGTAATCGCCCGACATACCCACCGATAAATATTCGAAAGGGTAGCCCTTAAGTACAAGTTTATCATAAATCTGGCGCAAAAGCAAACAGTTTCTTGTCAAAACCTCATTGTCTTTTGTAAGAGGTAGCATTGCCATAAGCCCTTTGATTGAAATGCCTTCAAAACGGCTAATTTCACTCACGGCGTTTTCAACTTCGGTAAACGAAAAGCCACCCTTGCTGTCCTCTCCACAGTTAACTTCAAGCAAAACGTTAGTTATAACGCCTTTTTTAACCGATTGCAATGAAATTTCTTCAGCAAGGTCGACGCTGTCAACCGAATGTATCAAAGCGACGTTGCCAACAAGATATTTAACCTTATTTTTTTGCAATCTACCTATAAAGTGGTAGGTTAACCCGTCTATTTTAGAAGTTTTGTCCCTAAATTCTTGAACTTTGTTATCGCCAACGTTTTTAAGCCCTAAATCGCGCGCTGAAATAATATCAACGGTTTCTACGTATTTAGTAGCGCCTATAAGTGTTATAGGCTCTCCTAAATTATTGCCGTTTTCAATTTGTTTATAAATTTTTTCAAGATTGTTTTTGATAATCGATTTTTCTATCATAGAAATAATTATACTACGGACGGGAAATAATTTCAAGCAAATATCACGTTTAAGGAAAAATGTTGCGCCTTTATAATAAAATATTATAAAATTTAACGGATATTAGGTTTATTTGATTGAAAAATATTTTTTTATAGTGTAATATATTCTTAAACCTTAAATGATGGTTATGGAGAAACTAATGGCAAAAAAGAACGGATTTTTTAATAAACTTATAGTTGGAACGGAAAAAACGGAAGATTACGTAAAAGGTACGCTTCCGACAAACCGTTGGGAACTTTTTTGGGACGTTTTTAAAGGTAACGTTGTAAAACTTATAGGCTTAAACGTTTTAATAATTTTAATGTTTGTAGCCGTGTTTGCAATAATTATTTTTAAAAACGCTTATATTTCCTCGGCAGGTCAAATTCAAAACTTTAACCAGCCTTTCGGTACGGGGTATCCTGCCGTGCCTGAATTTGTTGGAATGGATGCACAGATAAACCTTATGGCAAATATGCAGTTTTTAAGATTTTTGCCGTTAGCAATGCCTATCGTTGCGTTAGGACTTGCAGGTGGGGCGTATATTTTGCGAAATATGGTTTGGGGCGAAGGTGTGTTTATAGCATCAGACTTTATTAGGGGTATTAAAAAGAATTACGTCGTTTGTTTTTTAACTGCCGTTATCTATTCTTTAATTTTTGTATTTCTATCTATTTTGTCAGATTATGCAAACGTGCTGAAACAATCTAACCCTAATATTGCTTGGCTATTTACTGTGTCGCAAGTGTTTATTTGGGCGTTTATAGTTTTCTTTTTGATTATGGCTATATATATGGTTACGATGGGCGTTACGTACGAACTTAAATTTTTCGCCCTTGTTAAAAACGCCTTTTTATTAACGATAGGCTTATTCCCAGGCAACGTTATAATTTTAGTAGCGTCGTTTTTGCCGTTTGTATTTATGTTGTTTGGTGGAATTATTTCGTTTATCGGTATATTCGTTATGATTTTATTGTCCTTCTCGCTAACCTTCCTTATTTGGACGGTTTATACGCAATGGGTATTTGATAAGCATATTAACGTTAACCTTCCTAAACAGTATCGTAACCGTGGCGTATATGAAAAACAGACGGCTACAAATAAAGAAGAACTTGAAAAATACAAGAGAACTAAAAAGTTCTCCGACTTAACGTCAAGACCTATTAAACCGATTGACGACGACATTGTTATTGATGAACTTCCACAATCGTTTAGAAGGGAAGACATTGAAAGACTTAACAAGCAAAAAGAAGTCATGCGTAAAGACGTAGACGATTACGTTGCAGAGCATTATAACGACGAACAGTACGTTGAAGCGCGTAAGGCGCTTGCACAGCAACAAAGCAAGCTTGACGCCGAAGAAAACGAACGTATGTTAGAAATGACTAGAATGGAACTTGAAGGTAAAAAAGTCAAGAAAAATAAAAAGGGCAAAAAGAAGAAAAAGTAAGGTTTAATTATGAAAGCATATTCGGCAATCGCTAATAATTACGAATATTTGCAAAAAGATTACGACTACGACTTATGGTCGCAATACGTAATAGAAAAATTAACTTTTGCACCTAACAAAACGGGTGTTGACGTTGGTGCAGGGACGGGGCTTATAACACGCGCGCTATATGATGCAGGATACTTTGTTACAGGCACGGACGTCAGTTATGAAATGTTAAATTACGCCACTTCCGTTTCCGACGGTAAAATACCTTTTATTTATCAAAAAGCCCAAAATTTTTCTGGGTTTTCGGGGTTGGGGTTTGTAACTGCCGTTAACGACGTGGTTAATTATCTTTCCCCAAAAAATGCCGTTAAGTTTTTCAAAAAGGTGTATTCTTCTCTAGCAAACGGTGGGGTGTTTATCTTCGACGTTTCGTCAGAGTATAAACTTAAAAACGTGATAGGCAACAACACCTTTACTTGTGAAGACGAAAAGGTTTCGTATATTTGGAACAATTATTCGTCGGGAAATAAAATTTATATGGATTTAACCGTGTTTACGTTAAACGACGACGGAAATTATTTGCGAAGGGACGAAAGTCACGTTCAATACGTACACACGAAAGAATTCATATCTTCTGCATTAAAAGAAATAGGTTTTTCGATTAAAGTGGAAGGTGAATTTGGAAAAAGATTATCTAAAAAGACTAACAGATTTACATTTATTTGCAAAAAGATATAAGGACACGTAGAATATGGGTAATCACGAATTATTAAATACTATACTTCAACTTGCAGTTATTTTGTTGTTTACTAAAATTTTGGGCTTATTATCAAGACGACTTGGCTTGCCTGAAGTAGTAGGTAACATTATCGCGGGACTTTTGTTAGGTACGGCTATTTGGAACAGTATGGGACTTATTGCACCAGACGGGTGGATTTTCCCTATAAAAGAATCGTCGGAACTTCAAATCTTTGCAAAAATCGGCGTGTTGCTTATTTTGTTTAAGGCTGGGCTTGAAACTGACCTTAAAGCAATGCGTCAACTTGGCATAACGTCGCTACTTATAGCATTTGGTGGTGTGTTAGTTCCACTTGGCTTGGGCTTTTTACTTGGCGTTATATTTTTACCACAATACGGCTGGCATACGTGGATATTTATCGGCACAATTATGACGGCGACTTCAGTCGGCATTACTATTGAAACGTTAAAAGCACTTGGTAAACTTAACACAAAAGTCGGCGCAATTATAACTTCAGCAGCGATTATCGACGACGTTATCGGTATGATAGTTTTGACGATGGTTATTAGCCTTGCTAATATTTCGGGTGAACAAAATGCCGTTTTATCGGTAATAAATCCGTCTAATCTACCTGCAATTACTATTTTATGGATGTTTGTATTCTTTGTTGTGGCTATCGGGGCAGGGTTTATAATAATTAAACTTTTCAACCGTATAAACAAAAAGAAAGCGAACGTTCATAGAGTCCCTATATACAGCCTTGCAATTTGTTTTATTTACGCGTTCGTAGCAGAAAACGTGTTCGGCGTTGCCGATATTACAGGCGCATATTTTGCAGGCGCAATTTTATCCGTTTGCCACAACACGGCACATTACGCTGATAAGAAACTTGAAGTTGGCTCTTATACCATATTTTCACCAATGTTTTTTGCATATATAGGTATTCAACTTTCCTTCTCGTCGTTTAGAAATATTTCAATAGTTATCGTTGCGATAGTATTTGTGATTTTAGCGATAATGGGAAAAATAATAGGTTGTGGTGGAATTGCAATGTTATCTGGCTTTGATAAGAAAGATTCTCTACGTATAGGCGTTGGTATGATTGCCCGTGGCGAAGTTGCTTTGGCAGTTACGACGACAGGTATTGCAGGGGGATTAATCGGTAACGAATATATTGCTATGACCGTTCTTTTAGTGCTTGTAAGTTCTATTTTAGCGCCTATTTTACTTAAACTTTTCTATAAAAACGAACCTGAACTTACCGACGTTACTTATGCAGAAGGTTCTTACGAATAATTAAAAACAAGAAAAAGCGAATACTAATTATGAATATAATTAAAAAAACGTTGATATACGACGACCAGTTGTCGCTTGCCATTTTAGACACGACGGATATGGTCAACGACGCAATTAAAATACATAACCTTTCACCACTATCTGCGGCAGCGCTCGGTAGAACTATGACCATTACTACGTTTATGGCGTCGGGGCTTAAAAATGCTACGGATAAACTTTCCGTTACCATTAAGGGGGACGGTATCGGTGGGGAAATAGTCGTTTGTGGTAATTCTGCACTAAAAATGCGTGGCTATATTGCAAACCCTAATGCTGAACTTCCACTTAAAAGCAACGGACATCTTGACGTTGGTGGGTGCGTAGGCAAAAACGGCAGAATAACTATTGTTAAAAGCATGGGGCTTAAAGAGCCGTATTCAGGCACGTCGCAACTTGTAACTGGCGAAATTGCTGAAGATTTTGCAGCGTATTACACGTTTAGTGAGCAACAACCTACTGCTATTGCGTTGGGTGTCAAAATAGGCACGGACGGCACTTGCGTAGGGGCTGGTGGGGTTGTTATTCAGGCGTTGCCCGGCGCTAGTGAAGAAAGCCTTTTTATGGCTGAAGATACCATTTTAAGAATGGGTAATATTTCCACGCTTATAGAAGAAATGGGCGTGGACGGCATTGCTGATTATTTCTTTGGACCACTAAAGTTTAACGACAGTTTTCCTGAATATAAATGTCTTTGCGGAAAGGAATATATAGAAAAAATTCTACTTTCAATGGGCAAAGCAGAACTATACGATATTATAAATACACAAGGTAAAATTTCCGTCAACTGTCAGTTTTGCGAGACTGACTACGTGTTTACAAAAGAAGACGTAGACGCACTTATATCGGAAACAAAATAAATAATGGACAATATACTTTCAGCCGTACCTACTTTAGCGTACTACGAAAAACGTGATAAAAAACTTCATGACGACGAAAATTTAAGTGGGCGTATCGCTCTTTGGCTTTCGGCTGAAAAAAATTTGCAAAACGCAATAATATATAAAAATCTTGCCACCTTATATGCGCTTGCCGACCTATATGAATGTTCGATAACTTACTGGTATAAATATTTGAACGTCGCAAAGGAAAAGAGTGAGTTAACGGACTGTTATAACGGTCTTGGTAACGGCTACTTTATGCTAGGTAATCCAAGGGTGGCAAATTATTATTTAAACAAGTCTTTCGTAACGGGTGGAGCGCTTGACCCAGACAGTCTTAATGAAGAAGTCGTCGATTATTTTATAAACGAAATTGATAAAGGCGACGGCTACAAGATTGTCTATCCACCGGAAAAGGCTGACTATACAAATTTGTTGTCAAACGCAAAAGACGCTCTTTTAACAGGCGATATAAAAAAGGCATTGTCGCTATATTCGGAAGTGCCTTTAGGCTCAAAATTTTACGCTACGGCACGCGCAGAAATGTCCGTTGCTGAATTTTTATCGGGCAACACGGATAAGGGGATAGAACTTTCTCACCAAGCGCTTAAAGGGGATAAAGATAACGTTTTTGCCCTTTGCAATCTTTCGAGTATGTACTTTGTAAAAGAAGATAAGCAAAATAGCCGTTTTTATTACGAAAGGGCTTTATCTGTCGGCAGTAACGACCCTGACGATATGCTAAAAATAGCAATGTCGGCTTGCGAACAGCGTGAACATCGCGTTGCCTTAAAGTATATTGACGAACTTATTAAGCAACGTCCTTACGACGTTAGCCTTAAATATATTTACGGTGTCGCTCATTATAATCTTGGCAATTTACAAGTGGCAAGAAACGCCTTTTACGACGCTCTATCCCTTAAGGGAAGGGACTGCGTTTTTGAATACGCTTTGCGTCTAACCGATATGGCGATAGAACGTGGGTTAGATGGCAAATTAAACGATATGAAGTATTTTGTTCAACTTCCACCAGCAGAAGTCGAACTTCAAAAAAACACCATAAAAAAGATGACGGAACTTTCGCAAACGGAACTTGATAAAGCCGTTAAGAAAAAGGACAATCTTTTTGCTATCGACTGGGCGTTTTCATACGGTGATCCTGACACGCAAAAAATGTCTGTTTATATACTTGCAAGCACCCGTCATAAGTGGGCTGAAAAGAAACTTTACGACCTACTTATAAACTGTACTATAACCGATTACGTAAAGCGTATAATTATTACCGTGCTTGTCATTAACGGCTGTAATAAACGTGTCGGCATGGTTCTTGGCAATATATATCAAAAGACTAAATTTTCTAAATTATCTGACGACGTTCCTATGGCATTTACGTATGCTTACGCAGGATGTACGTCACTTTTAGCACCTATCGGCGTAGAAGATATGTCGAAGTATAAAATTGCAACGGAATATCTTTCAAAGACGCTCCCTACAAACTTTATTGAAACGCTTGACGGGCCGGAACTATCTGTTTTAATAACTCTTGTCGCAAAAGATAAACTTACTTCTGACGACGAAACTATTATTAAAATTTTCAACATAAAAAAAGACAAGTTTATAAAACTTAAAGAAAAATTAAACGAATTTAGAACTAAAAAATAGAGAATTACTATGAGCAAATTAATTGACGTTGATAAATTATTTTCTTCCTTTGCGCCACGCTTTATTGCTGAAAATTATTCTATGTTAGAGCCTGATGAGATAGAGGAGAAAATTGATGAAATTTACTATCATTTTGGCAACACGAAACTTGCTGAATTAGGCGATAAAACAGTCGTTGAGTATTTTGAAAGTTTTACTATTAGCGACCTAATAAAAATGCTTTCAGATTACGTTTTAAGTGGGTTAGAGCCGTCTTCTTATTTGACGGATGCAATAATTAAGGCTGATGGTGGAGTGGAGGAACTTTCTTCACTTTTAAAATCGGAAAGCGACGACTTAATTGTCTACGCTATGAACCTTTTATCAGATAAAGGAGTAGTGGCAAAGCCCGAATATTTAGATTATATTTTGGATGGTTATGACGATAGAGTTTGTGAACTTGCTACCGAACTTTTATCGACTAACGCAGGGGCTGTCGTTGATAAAATTTTATCGGAATTTGACAATGCGCCCATTGATAAAAAAGTAAACCTTATTGAAATTTTATCCAGTGCGCCAAAGAGTGATAAAGCGTTTGAAATTTTAATTAACGCCTTTTTAGAAAACAAAAATAATTTACCACTTTACGCATACTATTTATCTAAATATGGTGACGAAAAGGCTTTGCCTTACCTTTACGACGCTATCGAGAGCGATAGCATTGATTACGGAGATTATACCGAACTTAAATGCGCTATAGAAGTGCTTGGTGGAGAGTGTAAAATTAAGAAAGATTTTTCGCAAGACAAAGCCTTTTTGGCTGTTAAAAAAGTTGAGGATGAAATCAATGGATAATATAAAAAAACACAGCTTTAAATTTACCGTTTTTGCAGACTTTCACTATAAAAAAGGTATGTACGACGCTACCGTAGAAGATTTGAACGTGATTTTTGATAGGGCAAATAAATTTGGCGCAAAGTTAGTTGTTTCGCTTGGCGATTTTTGTAATGACTATAAAGGCTCGCCTGAAATTGTTGACGCATTCTTAAATAACAAATACAACTTGTCAGTTTATAATATTTACGGCAATCACGAACTTGAAACAATCGGCAATACGTTTGAATTTGTAACTCCTTTGCTTACAAACCAAAAAGTTAATTTTGCTAACGGTAAAGGTTACTACTATTTTGACGTTAATGAATATCGTTTTATTTGTCTTGACACAAACTATTCATTTAATGAAAAATTGAATATTTGGGAACATAATAAAGAGGCAAGTTGGGGTGCGCCTGATGGTAATATAAAATGTCATTCACTTGCGCCTGAACAAGTAAAATGGTTTTCATTAGTGGTTGAAGATGCTATAGATAAAGACAAAAAATGTATTATTTGTACACACGCATCATTAGAGTTTTATTCTGGTATAAACGAAAGTCAGGAGATTAAGGAAATTATTAGCAAGGCTAACACTCGCAAGAAAAACAGCGTTATTTTAGCTATGAACGGACACTATCACACCGACGGGTTTGTTGTTAAAGACGGCGTTTGTTATTTCGATTTAAAGGCTGTTAAGAACGGGTTTTGGATGGAGAGTAACGACTGTCACTATCAAAAAGGTCAAGGCTTTTTATTTGCCGATTACGACGGCTTAACGGTTAAAGAAAGCAAACACGTTGATTATAACGATTTATCGCAAGGCAAAAACACGTGGTTTTTTGATGCGCCATTATCAGCTAACGTTGAAATTTTTACCGATGGTGAAATTGTTGTTCACGGTATAGAGTGTGGTTGGGCTTACGGGTTAAAACCTAACGATTATCTATTTACCGGCGT
>JAZNVV010000064.1:0-8286 GCA_045593005.1 Christensenellaceae bacterium
GGTAAACGTTGCCGTTACGGCAAGAGCTAAAAAAACTGCTATAAATATTAAAACAGCTTTTTTATTAATATAAAATTTCATATAATACCTCACAATATTATTTTTTATATTCTAACATAAAATTATTATATAATCAATAAAATTAAAAATTTGCAGTATTTTATTTGCTTAATTTTTATTTTTTAATAAGATGTTAGTCAACTTTTGGGTGTATACGTATGCGTAAAACACGTCCAAACTATTTTTAAATTAAAAACACGCTATCAAAAATGACAGCGTGTTTATCGTATGTATTTAACTTAAATGTACGTTTTTAGTTGAAAAACGCATTATAAATTGCACTAATACATTTTTCATAGTCAACGTTAGCAACGCCGATAATAATGTTTTGTTCGCTTGAACCTTGGTCAATCATTTTAATGTTAACGTTAGCGTCGGCAAGCGCATTGAAAATTTTAGCAGCCGTACCAGAACGACGCGCCATGCCGTGACCAACAGTTGCAATAAGAGCAATATTTTCGATAACGTGGACATAGTCAGGTGATACACCTTCCCTAATTTCCTTAACAATATCATCTAAAATACCGTTTTTAAGTTCATCAGAAGATACTATTACCGAAAGCGTATCAATGCCTGAAGGAACGTGTTCAATGCCGATACCGTGGTGTTCAAATACTGATAAAACCTTTCTAACGTAACCGACTTCGTTATTCATTAACGATTTTTCAATATAAAATACCGTGAAGTCTTTTTTACCAGCAATACCAGTAATTACCTTGTCGTGTTTTACACCGTAATCAGCAGGGACAATCATAGTTCCTTTATCTTCAGGTCTAAAGGTGTTACGAATATTGATAGGAATTTTGCTTGATACAAGTGGGAAAATCGCTTCAGCATGAAGAACTGACGCCCCCATATAAGATAACTCACGAAGTTCGTTATAAGATAAAACGTCAATAATCATTGCATCAGGAACAATACGTGGGTCGCACACTAAAAAGCCACTTACGTCCGTCCAGTTTTCATAAATTTCAGCATCAACACCTTTAGCAATAATAGAACCTGTAACGTCGCTACCACCCCTTGAAAAAGTCTTGATTTTTCCAAACGAATCTTTACCATAAAAACCTGGTATAACTACGTTTTCTAAATCAGATAATTTAGACTTGATTTTATCGTCCGTATAAATAGCGTTAAGTTTACCTTTACTGTCAAAACGAATAAGGTCAGCAGCATCAAAAAAGGTAAATCCTAAATATTCAGCCATAACTCTTGCCGATAAATATTCACCTCTTGATGCAGCAAAGTCTGGGCTTTGCTTTTCAGCATCAATAGCCTTTTCCGTTTCGTCAAGAATACTCTCAATATCCATTGAAAGCCCTAAATCTTTAACAATTCCAACAAATCTATCCCTGATTAATTTAAATGTTTCATGACACGAGCCGATTGAAACAACGTCGTCATAACATTTATATAATGTATCTGTTATTTTAATATCGTTTTTGTCCCTTTTACCAGGAGCAGAAACAACAACGTATTTTCTATCTTCTTCAGCCGTAACAATAGCCTTAACTTTTGCTAAATTTTCAGCATTAGCCATTGACGTACCACCAAATTTACATACTTTAAGCCCCATATTAATTGCAAACTCCTTTATTTAACTATCTTTCTTCCTTCTAAATAATAACGCTTTTCCTTCGCCTCGCCTATAGAAAAAGTCTTTTTAGGTAAATTGCCGTTTTTTACAACGTACCCAAATAAATCAGCCTTATTGATTTTATCAAATATAACGGCTAATGAAGAACTATCTTTGTCAACAAATCCTTTAACTTCGGCATCACCGTGGATATAATCAACTTCCCCACCGTTTGTCAAAATATATTCAGCTATATAAGCGTCAGTCAGTTTTATGGCGTCGGGAACTGACATATCGCCTTTATAATGTATTTCTTCACCACAATATAAAGTTTCAGTTCCGTGATTTATTTTATTAAATCCTGCCAAGAAATCTTCCCTATTAACGCCTTTTATAAGCCTATGAATAGGTTCAAACACAATACCTTCGTCGTAAATGTTTATCACTTCGCAAAGAGCGTATCTTGCAGGATGATATTCGCCGTCCTTTAACGTTTTCTTAATGTTCTCCCAATGGGTTTTTGCCGTTGCAAGAGAGTGGTTACCATCCCCCACTGCTAAAAGGAAAGGATGTTCTTCTCCATACTTTTTCTTCATACGTTCTTTTGAAGAAAGTTTAATAAATTTTTCTTCAATTTCTGCACAGTCCTTAATATAATAACCGGTTAAATGCCCACCGTCCATATTAAGGTCAAAATCGTAAACCTTCTCTAACTTATCACGCTTATTATACAAATCTTCAATGATGCCAAAATCGTCGTCATCAATAAACATCATTATATGCGCAAACTCCACGTCGGCATCTTTACGAATAACTAAACGTGGTGGAATTCTTTCCGTAATTGTTGCCTCGGTTGGACGAACGATAGGTTTAGCGCCTTTTGTGAAGTCATAATCTTCTAAATCTATAGCGCAAACAAGCCCAACACGTCTGCGATTATAAATAGTATCGCGCACCGTGAGAATCATACCTTTATCAAGTTTTTTAGCAGATAAAGCGTAATTTTTAATATTTTTATTTATATCAGCAATTCTACCCGTTGTATCTTTATTTAAGTAATATTCAGGTAAAATCATATTGAGCATTGACAACTTACCGTCGGTATAGTTAGCAAGCGTCTTCCAGTAATCGCCGTCAGAAGTAAATTGATCACACGCTATAACGGCAAATGCATTTAAATCGTTAGTATTTGGCAACAAAATTTCCGTTGCCGATATTGTTTTTTTAGCCATATTTAAACCCGTTATAAACTGATAACAACAAAGGTAACAATAGCCAACGCTAAAGCTAAAAGTTTATATCCTATATCTGAAAAAACAACTTTTAAAAAACTTCTCTTTTCTTCATTCATAATCATTACCTATCAGTTTTAGTAAGTTCTTGCCAGTAGAATTTGGAAAGAACGTTTTTAAGCATATTAGTATCGGCATAGCGAGTCATTTTACCCCCTTTTACTATGGAGATAATACCCGTTTCTTCAGAAACAATTAAAGCCGTAACGTCTATGGTTTCCGTAAGACCTATACCTGCTCTATGACGCGTACCCACGTCTTTAGGAATATTTTCATTTTGCGATAGTGGTAAAAAACAACCTGTTGAAGTAATCTTTGTACCGTTGATTATCATTGCGCCGTCATGTAATGGCGTTTTTGGGAAAAACACACTTTCAATAATTTCAGCAGAAATATCACAGTTAAGTGAAACACCACTATCTAATATTTGCGTAGGAATATTATTGTTTGAAAGCACGATAATTGCGCCGATATCTTTTTTTGACATATTTTGAAGAGCCGTTATTATTGCTGAAATACACTTTTTAACTTCTTCTTCGTCGTAGTTTTTTACATTTTTAGCGTCGTTTTTCGTGCTGTTAAATTTAAGCGTTCTTTTAATTTCAACCGAATATAAAAGTATTACGCCCAAAATAAAAATTAAAGGCAGGAAGATAAATCCGACGTTAGGTAAATCGGACAACACAAAAAATGTAGCGCCGACAAGTATATATACTAAAAATGTCCAAATTAATTTTTTGCCATTTTTATCTTTCAAAAATGCGAACATAACGTAAAAGCATACGGCAACGGAAATAATTAGAATACTACTTGACACGGCAAAACGCCAGTCTGAAAATCTTAAAAATACGTTTAATACTTTGTCAAAAAAATCTTTCATCTATATATCCTTAAATTAATCAATCATTACTTTAAATACACTTAACAAAAAGGCTGTATCAATGGATATATTGCCCGACTTAAAGCTGTAATCGTAATCAGCAAGCACGTCTATCGCCTTTTTTAAGTTTTTTATCTTAAACGCTTTAACTTGCGCTTTAAGTTTTTTCAATACGTAGTCAGTCATTCCAAAAGCCTTGATAAGTTCGGCATCACTATCAGTCGATAGCGCTATATGAAAAAGCTTTCTATAGTAATAATATAAACTGACTAACAATCTTTGTGGGGCTTCACCACCGGCAAGCATTTCCGTGATAATTTTGAGCGCTTTGTCAAAATTGCGCTTGCCCACCATATCCGTCATTTCATAAATACGGAATTCACTATCCTTAATGACTACGGCGTCAACGTCTGAACTATCAACAATCTTTTTATCACCAACGTACGAAATAAGTTTAGAAATTTCGTTGAAAATTTTAGTCATATCAAGTAGCGAATATTCACATATTAACCCAGCATTTTCAGCAGAAATTGTTATCCCGTTAATTTGAAATTCTTTTATAACCCATTTAACAAGAGTTGCTTTATCCTGTTTTTTACAAGCAATAACCGTAACGTTTTGTTGTTTTTTAAGCGTGTCGCACGGTTTTTTGTTTAATATAACGAAAATATTGTCGTTTGAGGGGTTTGTAAAAATATCTTTAAGCGCCCCGTTAATAAAGTTTTGATTAGGGTAAAACTCGCTAACTGCTACAATCCTTTTTTTACTCATAAACGGAAATGCCGTTAAAAGTGAAACCATTTCATCAACAGTAACGTCAGCCCCGTCTATTTTAACGTAATCTAATTCAGGATAATTAACGTACTTTTCTTTTAATGCCGAAAGCCCTTCTTCTGCAAGGTAAATTTCTTCCCCTTCAAAAAGACAGATAAAAAAAGCTTCTTCACTATCAATTTTTCGTTTAAACTCTGAAAATTCCACTACATTCCCCCATTGTAATAAATATAACATTTATTTAAGTTTTTGGCAAGGAGTTTTATATCTTTTTATATATATTTATTAACTATTTTACTAGTGTATTAACTTTCCGTTTAAGTTATATATATAATTATCGTTTCCAAACGTATGAGTATTGCTGTCCGAAAAACTTTCGACGTTTTGCTTATATAATTTTTCAAATTCGTAAATATTATTTTGAGCAATTATTAACGACGGGTTTCCGTCTGCCAAATAATACCCGACGCTACTTTCTTGTATATGCGAGTGGGTAACAACGTGCGTTTTTTGGCAAAAACTTTCAACCGTGTATCCATCTGCTATAAACCTAAACTTTATGCTTTTAACCATTACGTCCTCGTAACTTTGCAAATACCTAACGGGAACGCCGTACGCCATCTCTATTTTGTTTTCAGTATCATAACAGTAAATTTCTTCTATATCAACAATTTTTTGCAAAACTTTTGAAATTTCTATAACGTTTACGTCACTATTAGCAATAATTAAAGCGTCTATGCTTGTAAGAAAGAATGTGTCAATCGCTCTGCTTATCCCTTTTGTTGATAGCACTACTGCGTCGCTTAAAATAAGCACGCTGTCATCTTTATATCGCATCAGCGTTGCGTTTGTAGAATAGGAAGAACTTGTTGTAACGTAAACGGCGTTTTGATAAAGATTATTTCTATAAACTGCGCCACCAAAACTTATTGAAAAACACAAGCATATAATTAATGTTTTTATCTTTTTCTTAAAGTTAAAAATTCCTGCCGTTAAAAGCAATGCAAAATAGTAAAATACTGAAAATACACCCATTGACGTATAACTTATAATTAAGTTATCAAACCTAAAAAATATAAACGCCTTGTATATTATTGTCAATAAAAAGTTTGCTGGAATTAATATGGTTTTAGCTTGTCCTATGATTAGCGAAACAAATACTGATGCTATTAATAAAACAAACAGTAGCGAAATTAAAGGTAAAAATATAACGTTAAGCAACAACGCTATCGGTGAAATATATCCAAAATATTTTAGTGAAATAGGTAAACCTGCTAAAAAAGCAGATAGTCCAACGGCAAGCGACGAAGAAAGCCATCGTGGTAAAAATGATAATTTCTTTGTAAATATATGTATCAGCGCAACGATAAAGAAAGATGCCGAATACGACAATAAAAATCCTGCCTGAAACAACTCAAACGGCATAAATGTCAAGGTAAAAAAGGCTGATAACGAAAGAGAAGATATTCCGTCGTAACGTTCGTCGAATAAACTTGATATTATTAAAACGGAATACATTATAACTGCTCTTATTGAAGATGATGAAAACCCACACACGCCAGAATAAAAGGTCAATAGCGCCACTATTATAGGTGAAAAATATTTCCGTTTTGATTTAGGGAATAACTTAAATATAAATCCAAGCGCAGTAGCAAAAACACCTATATGTAGCCCAGAAACAGCAAAAATATGCGCTACGCCAGCAAATCGAAATGAGTTAAGTGTTCTTGAACTAATCTTTTGAGAATTCCCTGTGATTAACGCAAGCGCTACGCCGTATCTGTCACCACTTAATCCTTCTTTCAAGGTATCACGTATCGCATTATACGTTTTACCAAACAAAGTAACTTTATTGTCTAAAATTTCATATTCACCATAGTCAACGTTTGATGCCGTAAAACGAATTTTATTATTGATAACGTCCATTCTTGGTTCGTTTTCATATACAACGGTATTGTGAAATACGTCTGCAGTTATAGAAATTCTATTGCCTAAATCAACCTCACAATCGTCAGATAAAATTACTTGTAAATTATAATCTGAAGTAAAATCCTTATCGCAAACAAAGACTAAATCTTTAAGTACAACTTCCTTTCCCAAACCGTTTTCGTTAATTTCTTTAACTGTTCCTTTAATAGTATAACGGCCTTCATCAATATTTTCCGACGTAAATGATTTTAATTTAAAAAAGGTTGATAAAAATGCCGTAACAAGTAAAATTACAGCAATAATCATAAAAATCAAGTAACTTAATTTTTTAGAATACTTGATAATAAAAAAGAGTATAATAAAATATGCTACAAGCACAAACGAAATAAATATTCTTGACAATAGCCTGTCCTTAAAAAAGGCTACGTATCCCACAACGATACCTAATATTACGCAAAGTAGCATAAATGTAAAAAATCTTAAATTGACAAATCTTTCTTTACCAAACATAATTAACTACTAATATGTTAAAATAAAAGTCTATTTTAGTCAACAAATATACGTTGATTAATTGATTTTTCAAAATTTATATAGTATTATTTAATTGTAAATTTATTAATAAGCATATTGCCTGCGGTGTCCGATAGGTGGTTTTATTGGGATCCACAATCTGATATACGAAACCTGCCGTCTATGTTAATGAGTGGTGCTCCTGACCGAAAGGTCGTATAGGGAGATGCAGAAGTAACAAGCGAGGTATTCACCGTTAAAAAAACGGGTTATCAATTTCCCATCGTCGGCACATGCGGGTTTTTTATTTTGGTGGAATATGAAAATTGTAGTTATTACAGGTGGGACAAGTGGTATCGGCTTGGAACTTAAAAATTTATATGAAAAAAGTGGCGCGACAGTCGTTACTATGTCAAAACGCATAATTGATAGCGATTTACACTATTCTGTCGACGTTTCGGATGAAGATGCCGTAAAAAACACTATTGAAAAAGTAGGCAATCGTTTTGGCAAAATAGACGTCTTGATAAATTCTGCTGGTTTTGGAATGAGTGGTATAACCGAACTTCTTCCAACGGATGACATAAAAAAATTGACCGAAGTTAATTATTACGGAACTTTGTACGCCGTACGCTCTGCTATAAAATTTATGCAAAAAGGGGCTAAAATAATTAATATTTCAAGCGCTATGGCGCTTTTCCCTGTTCCGTTTAGAGCAATTTATGCATCTGTTAAGTCAGCCGTTCTTACCTTGTCTTACGCATTAAAAATGGAGCTTGAACCGTTGGGAATACAAGTTAGCGCCATCTGCCCTGGCGATATAAAAACTAATTTTACGCAAAATCGTATCAAAAATTTTGAAACGGATGAAAAGTACGGTAATAGGCTTTTATCTGCTACGCTTAAAAGCGATAGCCGTGAAGATAAAAGAATTTCTTGCGAAAAATGTTCGAAAAATATCTTCAAAATTATAGAGCGTAAAAAATTAAAACCTTTTTATATTATAGGAAAAAAATATAAATTTTTATATTTTATGACAAGAATTACACCTAAAAGTTTATTGCTTAAATTTACAAATAAATTTTATGGTGGCGAATATTAAAATTAACGATATATCCTTGCAAAATTAATTTACTTGTGCTAAAATATTTTTGCAAGAATAATGGCATCATGGTCAAGCGGTTAAGACGTCGCCCTCTCACGGCGAAAACTGGGGTTCGATTCCCCATGGTGCTACCAAAAAAAGGACTGAACTTTTCGTTCAG
>JAZNVV010000065.1:0-26045 GCA_045593005.1 Christensenellaceae bacterium
GTGCTTTCTTGGCTTAAAATAAAGGCAGACTTCATTTGCTCTTTGCCACGCGCAAACTCGTTTTGAGTAATGCCGTTATCGTAAAAGTTCTTTATTTCTTCCTTAATAGCAAGCACGGCGTCTTTGACCTTGGCAGGATTAACTGCTGCATATATTTCCGTTTTACCAGCCCCTGTATAAGACGACGGATAGGAGTATATCGTATAACATAGCCCCATTTCTTCTCTAATGCGTTGGAAAAGTCTACTTGACATTCCACCACCTAGCACGGTGTTTGCAATACTTAAAGAATTCAAGCGTTTATCGCCGTAAGCGTAACTTGGCAACGAAAGTGCTATATGAACTTGCTCAATATCCTTATTTTTTGCAAGGCTGTGCGTGTACGTTGGCACAGTTTCGCACATAACGGTGTCATCAAAATGCCCCGTAAAGCCTGCAAAATACTTATCTACAAGGGCTACTGTTTCTTCAACGTTGACAGCGCCTGCAACAGAAATAACCACGTTTTTAGGGACGTAGCGTTTACTCATATAATCAACTATATCAGCGCGCGTAAACTTTTTAATATTTTCAATCGGACCTAAAATAGTCCAGCCAAGTTCGCCCTCACCGTAAAATGCCGTTGAAACAAGGTCAAGACACACTTCGTCAGGCGCGTCTTCCGTCATATTAATTTCTTCAATAACAACGCCCCTTTCCTTTTCAATTTCTTCCGGACTAAAAGTAGAATTTAAGAAAATATCCGATAAAATTTCAAAAGTTTCAGCCTGATGCTCGTAAGTAGAAAGTGTGTAATAACAAGTTATATCCCTTGACGTAAAAGCGTTTATGTTAGAGCCTATCCTGTCGATATGGTCGGAAATTTCAAACGCTGTGCGCTTTTTTGTACCCTTAAACATCATATGTTCAATAAAATGCGAAATGCCGTTATTATCGGGCGTTTCGTTACGGCTACCCGTCGCAACAAAAATTCCCGTCGAAACGGACAAAAGCCCTTCCATCGGCTTTATAATAAGTTTTAATCCACTATCGTATACTTTTGTGAATTCAGCCATTTTATACCCCTTTTATTGTATCCGAAACCGTCAATCCAGTTAAACCGTTTTGCGAATAAAAATCAATAATTTTTGAAAGCACGTTTGCCGTTTGCTTGGTAGGATGCATTAAAATTATATTGCCTGCCGAGCAATTTTTTATCGCGCGTGAATAGATTTTATCGCCATCTTGGTCACGCCAGTCAATCGTATCGTTTGTCCACATTATAGCACGATAACCCATTGTTTCGCAAGCCTTTATCGTGCTTGAAGAAAAACTTCCCGACGGTGGCGCAAAATTGCTTACTTCTACTCCACATAAACCCTTTATTAACTGATGAGTGTATTTCATTTCTTGTAAATTTTGTTCATAACTTAATTTTGCGTGGTCTTTGTGATAATACCCGTGCGAGCCTATTTCGTGCCCTTCATCACGAATTCGTATTAAGGTGTCTACGTTATCGTCTGCCCAACATCCACCGATAAAAAACGTCGCTTTTACCCCTTTATCTTTAAGAACGTCTAAAATTTTATTGACTTCATCAGTCCCTTGATAAACGTTAAAAGTGTATGCTACGCCACCACAATTTTCGTTGCCTTTATATATTGCGCTTTGTTTGGTCGTAGTGATAATAACGTCACTTTTTACAGGTGTTATGGCTATAACAACAAAAACGGCAATAACTATTAAACACAAAACTGAGTTTACAAACAATTTACTTTTAATTATTTTATTCAAAAAAGGCTTCATATATACAATGTATGTTTAATTAAGCCCTTTTATTACTTTTATTAAGTTGATATGTTTTTGGTTGCATTTCACGCCACCGTTACATAATCAAATATAACCAAAACAAAAAAAGCACCGTTGGGTGCTTTTTTATTTGTTTTATAATTAATCCATCTTTTCTAAAAGTTTAAGGTCGATACCCTTTTCACCAATCTTGATGATTTCAACTTTTACTTGGTCGCCGATATGGAGAACTTCTTCAACGCTTTCAATTCTCTTATCGCTCATTTTAGAGATATGAATTAAACCGTCTTTACCCGGAGCAAGTTCACAAAAAGCCCCAACTTTTGGTAAAATTCTAACGACTTCAGTCATAAACATATCGCCAACTTCTGGATCTTTTGCGATTGAAAGAACAATCGCTTTTGCACGCATTAAGCCTTCGTGGTTAGCAACTGCTGCGATAGAAACAAGACCGTCATCAGTAATGTCAATCTTAACGTTTGTTTCTTCAATAATCTTATTGATAACCTTACCACCAGAGCCGATAACTTCTCTAATCTTTTCAGGGTTAATGTTAAATGAAATAATTTCAGGAGCGTATGGTGAAAGTTCTGCATTTGGCTTGTCAATAACTTCAAGCATCTTGTTTAAGATGTGACGACGACCGTCGTTAGCCTGTGCAATAGCCTTTCTTAAAATTGTTTCGTCAATGCCCTTAATTTTAATATCCATTTGGATAGCCGTGATACCGTTTTCAGTACCAGCAACCTTAAAGTCCATATCGCCCAAGAAGTCTTCAAGACCTTGGATATCCGTCATAACGGCAACTTTACCACTTTCAACGTCTTTGATAAGACCCATAGCAACGCCTGCAACCGGTGCTTTGATAGGAACACCTGCATCCATAAGAGCAAGTGTTGAACCACAAACTGAACCCATTGACGTAGAACCGTTAGAAGATAATACTTCTGAAACCATTCTGATAGCGTAAGGGAATTCTTCTTCACTTGGGATAACTTGCGCAAGTGCTCTTTCAGCTAAAGCGCCGTGACCGATTTCACGTCTACCAGGACTTCTGATACCTCTTGCTTCGCCAGATGCGTAGCCAGGCATATTGTACTGGTGCATATATCTTTTAGTATCTTCTTCGTCAAGACCTTCAAGCTTTTGAGCGTCGCCAAGCATAGCAAGTGTACAAGTAGTCATTACCTGTGTTTGTCCACGCGTAAATACGCCTGTACCGTGAACTCTTGGCAATACACCGTGCTCACACCAAATCTTTCTAACGTCGGTAAGACCACGACCGTCAGGACGAACGCCGTTATCAACAATCTTTCTTCTTACCTTTTCTTTTGTTAAGTAGTAAAGGCTGTCTTTAATTTCTCTTTCCTTGCCTGCAAATTCTTCAGCAAAGTGTTCTAACGTAGCCTTTTCAACAGCATCTTGACCAACTTGTCTTTCGTGACGGTCAAAAGTATCTAACGCTTTATCAAGCATATCTGATGCGAATGCGCGAACTGCGTTGTCAATTTCTTCAGGAATATGGTATAAATCCATTTCAAGTTTTGCTTTGCCAACTGCTGAAACGATTTCTTCTTGGAAAGCGCATTGACGCTTAATTTCTTCGTGACCAAATAAGATTGCGCCAACCATTTCGTCGTCAGAAATTTCTTTCGAACCAGCTTCAACCATCATAATAGCGTCTTTAGTACCAGCAAGGTTTAACGCTAATCTTGAAACTTCACGCTGTTTCATGTCAGGGTTGATAACGTATTCGCCGTCAACTAAACCAACGACAACGCTACCCGTAGGGCCAGCCCAAGGGATGTCTGAAATTGAAAGCGCGATTGAAGAACCGAGCATAGCAAATGGTTCTGGTGAAATATCCGGGTCAACTGATAAAGCCGTAGCAACAACTACAACGTCGTTAAATAAGCCTTTTGGGAAAAGTGGGCGAAGAGGTCTATCGATAAGTCTTGAAGTTAAAATAGCCTTATCGCTTGCTCTGCCTTCACGCTTTGTAAAACCCCCCGGAATTTTACCGATAGCATACATTTTTTCTTGGTAGTCAACGGTGAGTGGGAAGAAGTCTTGTCCATCTTTTGCCTGTGGAGCCATGGTAACGTTAACCATAACAACGGTGTCGCCACAACGTACGATACAAGAACCGTTCGTCTGTTCAGCGTACTTACCCGTTTCAATTATGACTTCTCTTCCACCGATAACGGTTTTGAACTCTCTGTAAGTTTCTGTCATTTTGTTTCTCCTATATTACTCTGATTTATTTAGAACCGACCGACTGGCCGAACTATTACTAATTAATTTTAACGAAAATTGGGCGACAAAAAAAGTTGTCGCCCGTAAAACCGTAAAATTATTTTCTTAATTCTAACTTAGCAACGATTGCTCTATATCTTTCAAGGTCAACCGATTTTAAGTAATCAAGTAAGCCTCTTCTTTCACCAACCATCTTTAAAAGACCACGGCGTGAGTGATTGTCGTTCTTGTTAGCCTTAAGGTGTTCGTTAAGGTGATTAATTCTTTCAGTTAAAAGTGCGATTTGAACTTCTGCTGAACCTGTGTCACCTTCGTGTCTTGCATGTTGTGCAATGATTGCTTGTTTTTTTGCTTTTTCCATAATATTTAACCTCCCGTTATGGATAAATTCGCCTCACACGGAGCAAGGGGCACGGTATTTTATCCCCAAACCACGCATTGGCACATACAGTCGTAGTATAACAAATATCCTTTGCTTTGTAAACTATTTTTACCTAACTTTAATAATTTTATTATTATTTTACTTCAATTTATTTAAAAATAATTTTTCTTTTTCTAATTTTATTGTTGAAAGTTTATCAATATACGTCTTGACGTCTTTAGGATTTGCATAACGCTCTATCCTATTTTCGTTCGGGAAAACCACTTTTGAAACAGCATTAGCGCCACATGCCACGTTGTTTGAAATTTCTTCCATTATGTCGATATTATAAATGCAAGCCTTGCCCTTTTTAGCATAGCCCGTGTTTTCCAAATTGCCTGCCATATACTTTTGACGATATAAATAGTACGGCGTATACCCTGCGCTTGAAAGTGTTTTGTGCGCATATTCAACCATCTCTGAAAGACCTTCTTCAGGAAGTCTTGACTGCTCGTTTTTAAGGTCTGAACCCTTCTTTAAGCATAAAGTATGTACTGTTACGTTTTCCGGAGATAACTCAACGGCTTTGTCAATGCTATAAATAAAATCCTCAACGCTTTCACCAGTAAGCCCTGCAATAAAGTCCATATTTATATCGAAACCATATTTTTTAGCAAGTTCAAACTTTTCAATAACGTCTTTTGACGTATGCCTTCTACCTATTGCCTCTAAAGTTTTATCGTTAAACGTCTGTGGATTAACGCATATACGGGTAACTGAATAATCTTTTAACAGTTTAAGACTATCTTCCGTAATACAGTCGGGACGGCCTGCCTCAACGGTAAATTCAACGCCGTTATAATCAATCGTTTTTAATACCTTTTCTAATAAGTGAGTTGGTAAAGTTACCGGCGTACCTCCACCGATATAAACGCTCCTTAACCTTTTAACAAACTGCTTTGCGTGCTTAATTTCGTCGCAAAGTGCGTCCACGTATGGCTCAACAAGTTTTGACGCCGTTCTTAAATCATTTGATATAAAAGAACAATATTTGCACCTTGTTGGGCAAAAAGGTATGCCTGCAAAAAAATCAGCGTTATTATCGTCAATTTCATAAATGCCCGTTTGAGCGTCGATAATGTTTTTTATAAGTTCCGTTTTCCCTGTCGAAACCCCCATAGTATCAGTAAAAAATTTTTCAAATTCACCAGTAGATGCAAGTTGCTGGTAAGCAAGTTTTGATGGACGGATACCTGTTAGCGCGCCCCACGGCATAACCTTACCCATAAGCGAGGAAAACGCTTTATAAGTAGAAAGTTTTGCATATCGTTTAACGTAACGTTTTTCTTCAAGTTCGGACATCATTTTTGGTGGTACGTCATGATACTCAAAAGTCTTTGTGGTCGCATTTGACGATACCGTTTTATGCGAAATTTGTATTTTGTTGTAAAAAACACCGTCTAAAAAAGTGAAGTTGTGATCGACGTTTACGGCGTTTACGTCGCAAAATAAAATCACAACTTCCCTAATTTCCGGCACTAATTTTTCAATATTAGAAGTTATCATAATACTATCTTGCCAAAAAAGGATTATAGGTTTTTTCAAAATCTAAAGTAGAGTCGTCGCCGTGTCCTGAATACAACTTGTAGTCGCCGTCAATCGCCCTGATTTTTTTAAGCGACGCCATGAGGGCAAGCCTGCTACCAGTCTTTAAGTCCGTTCTTCCGATTACCCCTTCCAAAATCGTATCGCCAACAAAAAGACAATCTTCAATCATAAAACAAGCCGAGCCTTTGGTATGACCGGGCGTTAATATCGCTTTTATTTTGATACCTGCAATGATAAATTCTTCCCCGTCGACAAACGTTTTATCTGCCACCACGGGTGGAAAATCCACCTTAACGGCGTCGGAAAGATTTATACTGCCATCAATAAGCCCGTCTTTTTCTTCTTCTGAAACGATAATATCAACACCAGCGCGTTGCAAGTCGTAACTACACGTGGCGTGGTCAAAATGCGTATGCGTCAAAAGCATAGCAGTCAATTTAATGTTATTTTCTTTTGCAAAAGCAAGTACGCCTTCTGCACTTACGCCACCGTCGATAACAAAACCTTCGTTAGTGCTTTCATTAACGACAAAGTAGGAATTTACTGGAAGCGAACCGCTTACTCTTTTTAAAATCTTCATATTAAGTGGTCAACCTGAATACGTCTATTATTTTATTGTGTTGTTTAAGTTTTTGAATAAGGCTTTCAAGGTCAAGTTTAGAATTAAGTTTTATGTTAGCGTCTAAAATTGCCTTTTTAGTTTTTTGGTCAATTCTACCATTTACAGCAGTTATAGTTAAGTTCATTAAAGAAGTAACTTGTGATAAAGCGGCAAGCGCAGATGCTTGTGATTCGGAAATAAGTTCGATAGACGCGTTAAATCCACTACCGACGTCGTTTGCCCAAGAAACTTCTATAAATCTATCTGTTTCTACCCCACGCATGTTAGGACAATCTGCCCTATGAATAGTAACCCCTTTGCCTTTTGAAATATATCCTATAATTTCGTCGCCAGGGACAGGATTACAGCAACCTGCAAATCTAACGAGCAAGTCTGTCATGCCCTTTACTATAACGCCTGATTTAGACGAACTTTTAATGTTGCCGATAATCTTTTGAGGTTGCTTATTTTCCTTTCGATAATAATCTATAAGTTTTAACAATACCTGATTAGTCGTTACAGCGCCGTAGCCAACCGACGCAAACATTTCGTCTTGGCTGGAAAAAGACATTCTTGCAGAAAGACGGATAAAAGACTCTTCGGATAAAAGGGCGCTAAGTTCATAACCTTTGCTCTTTGCTTCCGTTTCAAGCATTGATTTACCCATTTTAATATTTTCTTCTTTAAGTTCCTTTTTAAAGAAGTTTCTAATTTTAACCCTTGCCGACGAACTTTTAACGATTTTAAGCCAGTCCCAAGACGGGCCTTTTGACGTTTTAGAAGTTATAATTTCGACCATATCGCCGACGGCAAGCGTGCTATTTAACGGCACCATTTTACCGTTTACTTTTGCGCCGACGCATTTATTACCGATAGCAGAGTGAATGCTATATGCAAAGTCAAGTGGCGTTGCATCTTTTGGCAATGATTTTACGTCGCCGTTTGGAGTGAAAACTAAAACTTCCGAATCGTAAATGTCGCCTTTTAAGGTATTTAAAAACTCTTTTGAATCTTTAAGCCCACCTTGCCACTCCATAACTTCCCTTATCCAAGTAAGGCGTTTTTCAAAGTCGCTATCTTCGGTATCCTTAATGTTTTCTTTATATTTCCAGTGCGCAGCGATACCAAATTCGGCAGCCCTGTTCATTTCAAAAGTACGAATTTGAACTTCGAAAATTTGTCCAAAATTAGTGACAACCGTGGTGTGTAGCGACTGATACATATTCGCCTTTGGCGTTGCGATATAGTCCTTAATTCTACCAGGGATAGGACGCCATTTGTGGTGTATTTTACCAAAAATTTCGTAACATTCTTCAATAGAATTAACAATAACCCTAACGGCAGTCAAATCGTAAATCTGGTCAAGCGATTTGTTTTGATTTTTCATTTTACGGTAAATAGAGTAAAAGTGCTTTGCTCTACCGTAAACGTCGCCGTCAATATTACTATCTTGAAGTATTTGAGAAATTTCCGTAACGAATATATTTACCATTTCGTTACGTTCAGCGAGTTTTTGATTGATATTTACAATCAAATACTCATACATTTCAGGGTCAAGATATTTCAAAGATAAATCTTCTAATTCACATTTAATTTTTGAAATACCTAATCTTCCTGCAAGTGGTGCGTAAATATCTATCGTTTCTTGCGCCATACGAAGTTGGCGTTCCGTTGATAAAAAGTTGAGCGAACGCATATTGTGCAATCTATCGGCAAGTTTGATAATTATTACCCTTATATCTTTTGCCATTGCGACGAATATCTTTCTAAAATTTTCTGCTTGCTCTTCCTCTTTAGAGTGAAATTCAATTTTTTCAAGTTTAGTAACGCCTTGAACAAGTTGTAAAATTTCGTCACCAAACTCCTTTTTTATATCCCCTTCCGAAACAGGCGTATCTTCAATTACGTCGTGCAAAAAGGCGGCAGAAATCGTAGCCGCGTCAAGACCTAAATCGACAAGGATTTTTGCAACGGCACAAGGATGAGTGAAGTATTCTTCACCCGATGCCCTCTTTTGTCCTTGATGAGCGTCTTTAGAATATTGATATGCCCTTGTAATTACGGCGTAATCTTGTTGATTATACCGTTCTTGCAACAATTCTAATAAGTCTAACATTTTGTCTTTAATCTCATTATTTTTGTATAAATTTCTGAAGTCATAAGGTCACGCTTTATACGACTATCGCATTTAAGCGTACCGTTACTAACCGAAAAAATGCCTAATTCCATAAACACAGCCAGCGCAAAAATAAACTGGTGTGGTTCAATTTCAGGCATATTGTCTACGTAAAACCGTACCGAACTTACAAATCGCTTACCCGTTAGCGCCTTTATTTTCAAAAACGCATCTCCAAGCGCCGAGCGTGATATATCTATTAAATCGAGCGTTTTACGTGCATATACGTCTTTTGCGCAAATTACCGTTTGACCTTCTTCAGATATTACCGAAAATCCGTTGTCTAAATATATAACCCGTTCAAAATTTTTGACTGCATCAGGCGACGAAAGTGCTAACAATACAATATCTAAAAGGTTCTTTTCCGTCGGTTTAAATATCCCCTTTTGCACGCCTTTAAGCGCAGGATAATTTTCAAGCGAAGATAGGTCGTTTACTATATATGCCGTCGAATATCTATTTACCTTTTCAGATATATATTTATTGATTTCAGCCGACGGCAAAAAGTCAACCAAAGTATTTTCCGTGCCGGTAATTGCGTCTAATGCTTTTTCAAACATTATAAGTTTTATTTCGTTTGAATTATCTATTTCCGGCAATATATCTTTGACGTATCCTTTTAAATAGGTTTGCCTTGCATAGGTAGACAGATTAACTTCAAAAACAACCTTTTTATTTATAGGAGCTTCTAAAAGTTCAAGACTGTCTATGCCATTAAATTTTAACATTTCAATAATAGGCGTCTTGAACGTTATATGAGGTGAATTAGGCTTTAACGGGTATGCCGAAACAGCACCAACCGTCGCCGTAAAGAGTGGCTTTTTGTTTCCGACGCCACACGGCTCTAAACGCTCTAATTCTTTGGCAAATTTCATTGAAAACTGCTCTTTAATTTCAATTTCTGCCTTAATTTTAGGAACAAAAACTTCCTTATCATAACGACTGCCTAAATAACTGTCGATACGTCTTTCAAATTCATCAAAATTTTCTTTTGTAATAGCGACACCAGCCGCTTGAGCGTGCCCACCAAATTCAACAAGCAAGTCCTTTGCCGACGATATAGCGTCAAAAATATTTATACCTTCAATACTTCTTGCCGAGCCTTTAAGTATTCCACCTTGTCCTGCAAAGATTATTACCGGACGGGAATATTCTTCCACAAGCCTTGCCGCAACGATACCAACAAACCCCGTGCGCCACGTTTCGTCGTAAATCATTATTACGTTTTTAGTCGCGCCCTTTTCAGAAAGTTTTTGTTTAGCAAGTTTATACAGTTTATCACATTCGGCTTGACGTTCTAAATTGTATTCGTTAAGTTTTACACTATATTCGTAAATCTCTTTCGAGTTTTCCGATAAAAACAACTGTAACGCACAATCAACGTTGCCCATTCTTCCAGCAGCGTTTATCCGTGGTGCTATCGAATATGCAAGCGTTTGAGCAGTTACTTCCTTATAATTGTTAGAAGATAACAATTCGGCAAACACAGGTCTTATCTTGCCTGTTTCAAACAATTTTAAGCCTTCATAAACAATATCACGGTTTTCGGAAACAAGTTCCATACTGTCGGCAACGGTTGCAAGCGCAACAAAATCTAAATATTTGTAAGCACGTTCGCCTATAAGTGCGTTGGCTAATTTGAAAGCCACGCCTGCGCCACAAAGCCCGTCGAAAGTTTTATCCCCGTCTAATTTAGGATTTATACAAAGCGTATCTGGTAAAACGTCAGGAATTTCATGATGGTCGGTAATAATAATATCAATGCCAAGCTCTTTAATCTCTTCTACTTCGTTTACGTTGCTAATACCACAGTCTACCGTAATTATAAGGTCAACTACTTCTTTTTCAGCAATTTTTTCAATAATGCTTAAATTTAATCCGTATCCGTCCTCTCTATTTGGAATAGTGGTTATAACGTTAACGCCGTATTCTGAAAGGGCTTTATATAAAACGGCAGTAGCTGAAATACCGTCAGCGTCATAATCGCCATACACAAGCACAAGTTCGCCTGCTTTTTTTGCATTTTCTATTCTTTCGACAGCCTCTCTCATACCCGACAAAAGGAACGGATCTAAAAAGTTAGACTTACCCGGAGAGAAAAATCTTTTTATTTGCTTTACGGTAGTCAACCCACGTGAATATAAAAGTTTAGCCGTTTCCGGTAAAATGCCAGTCGATAAAGCGTTGGCGTAAATAATATTAAGTTGTTCGGGGGTGAAATTTTGATTGTATATAATTTCCTTCATATTTGCTCCGAAAACTTATTATAATAACTATTTTTAAACGAAAAACGGGCTTTTCAGCCCGCTTTTTTAACCATATTAGTCTTTTGACGTTAAAGATTCGGCAGGTTTGTAAGAGAATTTATCTTTGCCACCCATACCGGCAAATAACGTCCATAAAGCCGGCGTTACGATAACGTTTGTAAATGCAACACTAATAGCCGAAATAACTACCGTAAGCCCTGCCCATCTTACTAATGCAGGACCAAATACAATAAGCGCTATTGCAAACACACAAATAACTGCTAATAAGATAGCGTTTATCTTAACGTTGCCACATTGTAACGCATCTGCAACTTCACAAGGTTTTTTGCCTTCAAGAGCGCCGTATTTGCACGTTGAATATCTTGCTTTACCCGTAAATAATACTGCGCCGATAATTGTTAAAGCAATACTTCCCATTAAAATAGCGTAGTAAGCAGGCACGACGATTGCCCTTGTTAAAGCAGTTAATGCTACTGCAAAAACCCCTTCAAAAATTGCCGAACACATTACTGCAAATGAAGCGGCAAATCTCTGTCTAATTATAAGGTAAACACCCAAAATGACAAGTGCCCCTAAAGCCGACAAAAATACTGGTAAAAGTCTTTGTCCGTCAATTGATTTTGAAGAATACTGTTCAACAGTAATAGTGATTTCATTTATATTATCAGTATTAATTTCTGCATCAAGTTTATCTTCAAGTTCAGCAATAACTTCATCTGAAACTTTATCTTTGAAAGTATAAACGGTTACGCTGTCGTAGTTGTAAATAAGATAATCAGCCTTATTTTTGCCAAACACGTCGTTAGCAACTTCTTCAATAACTTCAGTATTATCGCCAAAGTCTACGTTCGTTTTAATATGAACTTCATAACCTTCAGAGTTTTTAACTAATCTGTTAAACCCAAAAACCCCAAAGAATACACCACCTACGATAATTAATGCAAGCGATACGAGAAGACAAATTTTAGTAATTTTTGATGAAATCTTCATACCATTAGTCCTCCTTCTTTAATGCAAGAAACTTTTCGTTGCCATTAGATACGGAAACCATAATGGAAACCATAAGATGCGATAAGAGTATTGACGCAATGCCTGATAAAACAATGCCGATACCAAAAGTAATAGCGAACGCTTTTACTGCGCTGTTACTAAAGATGAAAAGCGCAAGAGCAAGGACGCCAGCCGTTACGTGCATATCAAGAGCTGTAAGAGCAGGTTTGCCATAAGCATATTTGATAGACGCCCTCATAGTCTTTCCTTGAGCGTATTCCTTTTTAACCTTGTCAGCAAACATAAATGCAGAAACAGCACCGACAATTAACGCGAATATAATACCCATTACAGAGCCAAACGAAACGGTAATACCAGGCACAAGGTAAAGCATTAACATTTGCATAAGCGCTTGAGCGATATATGCGATTGACATAGCAATACCAAGCCCACGATACATAACGCAAAGAGCTACGATAACAGCTATAATTGAAATGCCGATTGCCCAAACTAAAAGACTTGCAACGTTGATACCCATAAGTGGCGTAATAATTCTAATACCACCTGTGTTTACACCTAAATCGTTAACAATTTCGTATTTATATTTAAGTCCACCCGTAATCATTTGGAAAGCAAATCTTTCAGCATCAGCTTCAGTTTTAGGTCCATTAAGCATCATTTCTCCATTTTGATATCTCTTAAAATCATCTGAAGAAATAGGCATATTGATAAGTTCGTTATCGTCACCTAAAACTACTTTAAGGTTAAACGCACTATCTGTTTCGCCTTCAGCCTGTTCAGCCTCAAACGTTTCGATAGCGTCTAAAATAGTGCGATAACCATCATTTGTAAAGTCAACGACGATAGGGAAATCACCTTCAATTTCCTGACCGTAGTAATATACGTCGTCTAAAAGACTTGCACCGGACGCAATTTCCTCTTCAGAACCCTTTACGCCACCGTAAAATACTACGTCGCCGTAAGCAATAATCGACTCAATATCCGTTGAAGTGCTGTCCTTTGCTTCAATATCTAATCTAATTTTACAATCGCTGTCAAAACCGTCCGATAATAAAGTAATTTTATAATCGGAATAATTTAAAGCCTCTAACCTTGCTTCTAAAGTTTTAACAACGTCGTCAATATTAATATCCTCAACGTCGTCTTCACTGTGTTCAATAACGTACGAATAACCGTCTTCTAAATCTCCGCTTAAATCAACGTAGTTAAGTAAAGACGTGTAACGGCTTACTTCACCTACGCGGAAACTTGCAAAAGTCATTACGATAAGTATAGCAATCACTACCGAAATCACCGATAAGAGCGCTATTGACTTCTTCTTGCCCATATTGCCTCCTGAAAATGTTTAAAATCTATATCTTGAATGGCAAAACGCTTATGCTTGTCCTAAAAAAGTGCATAAGACACCCTAACGCATTCTTTTAATACTATGTTATTATATAACTAATAATATTTTTAGTCAATAGAAATTCAAATTTTTTTTGATTTTTGCACGGCATTTTTAGTTTTTTTAAAATAAAAAGTCGCCTTGACCAACAAAATTAATCAATGCGACATAATATTTATTATCTATGCGTAACTTTTGTTTATATTGACGGCTATAATTCCACTTACAGCGCCAGCAATAGTTAATAAAAGAATTTCTGAAAATAATCCTGATGAAAACCCTCCACCAAAAATTGCTATTACTAGGCTTTGCAACAGCGTCAACAGTAGCCCTGCGATAGCACCTTTAACTATACCTTGCCGTCCCCGTAAAAACACCATTATGGAAGAAAACAGAGCAAGACATTTTAATATTTGCAACGTTATTTTTACAGGGCTACCTGAAATTTTAAAGATATACGCTACGACTGAAAATATAAGCGTTAGCAATACTGTGATTAATAATGCAACTATAGTCGCCGTCAAAACTTGCTTGACGTCGTTTTTTATTTGCTCCGACATAAAACACCTCTTCGTTTTTTTATAATTTATGAGCAATCGGCGATTTTTATGTCGTTTAACATCATTTGACAATATTTCTTTAAAAAAAATTATAAATGCGCTATAAAAAATTTATACGTTTTTAATTGTAAAAATAAAAGCAAGTAGTTTACTTTGACGCCAACGGTAGCGTCAAATACGACCAAAAACAAAGAAGACTTGCGCTTGCAAGTCTTTTTTTTATTATTCTTCAGTTTTTAAGTTTTCAACTTCTTCAACAGGTGTAGTAGCTACTTCTTCAACTGGCGTTGTAGTTGCTTCTTCAACAGGTGTAGTAGTTGCTTCAATAACTTCGTCGTCGTCAGCGAACATATCTTCATCTTCGTTACGAACTACAACTTTCTTACCTTCTGATACTTGGTAGATAGCCTGTCTGTCAAACTTAATTAAGCATTTTTGCTTATTGCTACCAGTTTCTAAAATGAAAGTACCGTCGTTATCGTTGATTGCTACAACTTTACCCATAATACCACCGATAGTTTTAACGTGGCAACCTTTTTTGAATTTTGCCATCATTTGTGCCGTTTCTTCTCTCTTTTTCTTGTTAGAACGACGTGACATAATGAAGAACACTACGAGCAAGCCTACTAAAACAAAAATCATAATATATGAAGACCATGGATTTGCTGTGGCTTCTGCAAGTAAATTTAAAATCATAATTATAAACTCCTTTATCGTTAAATTTAACTTTATTTAGTATATATTATTTGTTCCCTTTTTGCAAGTGTTTTTTCACTTTATGTAAAAAATGCGACTTTTTTAATTAAAATTCCCGTATTTAGCGTAAAATTCTTCTATAAACTCTGGCAAACAATCGGCTAAAATAGCGTTTCGCATATCCTTCATAAGTTTAAGCAAGAAAGTTGTATTATGCAATGAAACGAGCATACCACCCATCATTTCACCAACGTTAAACATATGTCTTAAATATGCTTTTGTATAGTTGCGACAACAGTAGCAATCGCATTCTGGATCAAGTGGCGTAAAATCATCTTTATACTTACCGTTTCTAACAACCACTTTCCCGTGAGAAGTCAGCGCTGTTCCGTTACGGGCAATACGCGTTGCTAAAACGCAGTCAAACATATCTATGCCCCTTTTAACGCCTTCAATAAGACAGTCGGGACTGCCTACCCCCATAAGATAACGTGGAACGTTTGTAGGGTATTTATCATACATAAAGTCAAGTATGTCGTACATTATTTCCTTTGGCTCACCAACTGAAAGCCCTCCTATTGCTATACCGTGTTTTGCATAAGGAATACTTTCTTTAAGGCTAATTTCACGCAGGTCTTTGTACATATTACCCTGCACGATAGGGAATAGCGCTTGATGCTCTACGTTGTGAACGTTATAACACCTATCAAGCCATTTAAGAGTTCTTTCCATAGCCTCTTTTGACTGTTTATAGTTAGTACCGTAAGACGTGCATTGATCAAACGCCATCATAATATCTGCGCCAAGATTATGCTCAATCTCCATAGCCTTTTCTGGCGAAATAAAATGCTTACTTCCGTCCACGTGGGAATTAAATTGCACCCCGTCATCCTTTATTTTATTTAATTTTGCAAGCGAAAACACCTGAAATCCACCACTGTCCGTTAAAACAGGTCTATCCCAGTTCATAAATTTGTGTATTCCACCAGCCCTTGCAACAAGGTCGTCGCCAGGTCGCATATAAAGGTGGTAAGTGTTGGATAAAATTATCTGCGCGCCTGCCTCTTTCAAATCTCTTGGATACACGCCTTTAACTGTTGCCTGCGTGCCAACAGGCATATAAATAGGCGTTTCAATATCACCGTGAGGGGTATGTAATATGCCAGCCCTTGCCCCCGTGCGTGTATCTTGTTTAATTGTTTCAAACCAAAAAGGTTTTTCGATTTTAGTGTTAGTTTCAATCATAATTTATTTTTAAGGTTTATTTAGAATATAGTTATTTTTGCGAAGTTTATAAAGTGTAAAATTTTTGTCTTAGAAACGAGCAAGACAAGACTCGTGAGTTAAAACAGATGAGATAGAACGTCTGTTCATCGAAGTTGTTTTAACGAAACAGCAAACGAAGTATTGCGAAGTTTATAAATATCAAGTGTTTAGTTTTGTGTTTGGTTTTAGAAACGAGCGTGAGTAGGCTCGACAAGTTGTGGGATGAGTTAGACCGTCTGGTCAACGAAGTCGTTTTTTATTTTAGGGCTCCCGCAAAAGATTTATTTATAAAGATTTTGTGGGAAAAGGAAAAGTTGTCCGTAAGCGTTTGTCGTTGCCTTTGGTAACGGCAACATAAAAGGACAAACTTTGACGCAACGACCTCACGCGAAGTTTATAAATATCAAGTGTTTGGTTTTAGAAACGAGCAAGACAAGGCTCGTGAGTTAAAACAGATGATATAGAACGTCTGTTCATCGAAGTTGTTTTAACGAAACAGCAAACGAAGTATTGCGAAGTTTATAAAATCAAACAAGCGTCGCCAAAAGAAAAGAAACGATACCCCTCCCTCACGGCTGTTTCGTAAAGAGAAAGAATTTTCTCTCTAGACGAAAAACAAGATATTAGCATAATTAGGGTGGACATAGGCAAGTGGAAATTTGTAATACACCCGTCAACGCATTTAAACTTATACGGTGGATACAGGAAAATTTCAGTATTACCCTTTTGTTCTTTGACAAATCCATTTTCGTCGGCAACTGATTCCAGCGTGCGAATACTAGTCGTGCCAACTGCAATAACACGCCTGCCTTCTGCCTTTGCTTTATTGATAATATTAGCGCTTTCGGCAGAAATTTCGTAATATTCCGAATGCATATGGTGATTAGAAACGTCGTCAACCTTGACTGGACGGAAAGTCCCAAGCCCCACGTGCAGTAAAACGTCAACTATAATAACGCCTTTATCCTGCAATTTTTTTATAAGCTCTTCGGTGAAATGCAAGCCGGCAGTAGGCGCAGCGGCAGACCCGTTGACTTTTGAATATACCGTTTGATACCTTTCGCTATCGGAAAGTTTTTCGGTAATATATGGTGGGAGAGGCATTTCCCCTACCCTTGAAATAATATCTTCAAACACACCGTTAAAGTGGAAACGAACAAGCCTTGAACCAGCGCTTTCGTCATAATTGCCTAAAACGGTGAGCGAAAGTTCTTCATTAATAATAAGGTCAACGTTTGGTTTTGCTTTTTTGCCAGGCTTAACCAAAACTTCCCAGTCGGTAAGATTAATTCGTTTTAACAAAAGCACTTCTACTTTGCCACCGTGAGTGGTGTAAGCAAACATTCTTGCAGGCAAAACTCTCGTGTTGTTTCTAACAAGCACGTCGCCTGGCTGTAAAATATCGGCTAAATCATAAAAATGTTTATGTAAAATTTCGTCCTTGCCCCTATTAAAATAGAGCATCCTTGAACTATCCCTCGGATAAACTGGGGTTTGAGCGATTAATTCTTCGGGAAGATAGTAGTCAAAATCTTTAGTCTTCATTATTACTTCCTTCGTAAATTGAAGTTTGTTCGGCTTTTTCAGCAGGCATAATAAGCCCTAAATGTTCATAGCCACGCTTTAACAAAATTCTACCACGTGGTGTTCTTGCAATAAAGCCAAGTTGCAATAAGTATGGTTCGTAAACGTCTTCTATAGTGGAACTATCTTCACTAATAGTTGCGCCCAAAGTGTCAAGCCCACACGGGCCACCGTTAAACTTTTTAGCAAGAGAAGATAGCAATCTTTTATCGGTAGCGTCAAGACCTAATTCGTCAATTTCAAGCATAGACAAACACTTTTTTGCGTCGGAAGTCATAATTTCTTCGTGGCGCATAACTAAAGCATAGTCTCTAACACGCTTTAATAAACGGTTGGCAATACGTGGCGTACCACGACTGCGTTTTGCAATTTCTTTCGCGGCAGAAAGTTCTATGGCAATACCAAGTTTATCAGCAGAACGTAAAACTATTTCAGCAAGTTCGTCGGTTGAATAATGCTCCAAACGGCAAATAACTCCAAAACGGTCGCGAAGTGGCGACGCTATCATTCCGATTTTAGTCGTTGCTCCGATTAAAGTAAACTTTGGTAACGGAATTTGCATATTTCTTGCAGAAGGTCCTTTTCCCACAATAATATCGAGCATATAATCTTCCATCGCAGGATATAAAATTTCTTCTACGTTATGGTTAAGACGGTGAATTTCGTCAATAAAAAGTACGTCGTTTTCATTTAAGTTGGTAAGTATAGCCGCTAAATCGCCAGCCCTTTCGATAGCAGGACCACTGGTGATTTTTATTTGCGAGGACATTTCGTTAGCGATAATGTGCGCAAGCGTAGTTTTACCAAGCCCCGGTGGACCGTATAAAAGAACGTGGTCAAGCGCTTCCGAACGCATTTTTGCCGCAGCAATAAAGACGGCAAGGTTGTCCTTGACCTTTTCCTGACCGACGTATCCGTCCATACTTTTTGGTCTTAAAATATTTTCAATTAAAGTATCTTTTTCCGTTTCTTCAGCCGTGGTAATTCTATTAGAATAATCGCCAAAATCATCACCAGCGTTAGAAGTAACTAAAACGTCAAGTTCGTCCATCTTTTACCCTTAAATATTTTTTATTGCATAAGCAATTTGTTCTTCAATAGTCGTTAAGCCTTCATTTTGCGCTTTAACTAAAAGTCGCACGCACTCTTGACGAGATAGCCCAAGGCTCATAAGCGCAATAACGGCGTCGTCGTCCACTTTTGAAAGTTCTTCTTTAACTTCTGGCTTTTTGGAAGGTTTTTCATTAGGAAGGTCAAGGCACGATACCTTTTCTCTGAGTTCTAAAATGATACGTTCAGCCGTCTTTTTGCCAAGTCCTTTCACCTTTGAAAGTGTCTTGACGTCGGACGTAGCAATAGCCACAGCCAAGTCGCCTATGTACATGTTTGACAATACCGTTATGCCCATTTTAGGTCCAACGCCTGAAACCGTGATAAGTTTTAAGAACATATTTTTCTCTTCAATAGAAGAAAAACCGTATAGATTTACGCCGTCTTCTCTAACAGCCATATAGGTGTAAATTGCGCCCTCTCTATCGTTTACTAATTTTACGTAAGCAGAGTTTGAACAAGTAACCTCATAACCTATTCCGTTGTTTTCAATTAAAACCGTGCCGTCATGATAATTAAGCACGTTCCCTTTAATGTAACCTATCATATTTACCCCTATTTAATGTTATAAAAACTCCCGAACTTTCTCGTTTGCGAGTGGGTGAGCGCTACTGCCAAAGCGTCGGCAGCATCGTCGGGACGTGGTATCTTATCAAGTTTAAGATAAGTTTTAACCATTTCTTGAATTTGTCTTTTTTCTGCCCTGCCGTATCCGGTCAAAGCCTGTTTAATTTGCAGAGGCGTGTATTCAAAAAGTTTATCGCAATACTTTGTCGCCGTCAGTAATAAAACGCCCCTTGCGTGTGCAACGGCGATACCGTTAGTAACGTTCTGCACAAAGAATAATTCTTCAATAGCGATTTCTTCGGGGCGATATTTTTCTAAAATGTACTTAACACCCTTTTCAATCTTTTCGAGGCGAAGTGGCAAAGCGTCGTCTTTAGGCGTAATAACAGCGCCAAAATCTATCATTTTAACACCCCTATCGGTAACTTCAATAACGCCGTAACCGAGCGTCGCAAGCCCTGGGTCAAATCCTACGATAACCACACCATTTCTCCTTTAATATTATCTATTATTGTACTTGTTTTTATTTAAAAAGTCAATAGTTATAAGTCTTTACGTTAAAATAATAAGTTTTTGAAAACGTATGTTTATTTTATCTGATTAATTTTACCAAACAAAAAAAGGGAAAGCCTTTTTCCCTTTTTTATGTTGTTTTATTTTTTTAAGAAAATTTACTGCCCTAAACCTTTGCCTGTGTCACGATAAATGGTCTGTTTTAACGTAGCCATAACGGTGTGTGTGGCACTGTTTCGCAATACCGTTATGCCTATTTTGTCGCCAAGGGAAACGGTTTTCTTCATAGCGTCATAACAGTAAGAAAAGTACGCATAAGGTCCTTCTTCCCCAGCGTCTTTAAGGTCAACGTTGTACCTTGTCCCTTGCTCTGCTGGATATGAAAAACCTATTATAACGTCGTTAGCAGAAAGTTGATTTAAGAAAATACTGTCTGGTTCTAATGAAATAACTACTGGATAGCCGTCATTGTTTATGCCGATATTAACGCCCCACTTCCATCTGCCAGGAACGTAACCGTAGTTAAAATTGCCGTTATCATCCGACCAAGCCGTCGTGATGAGTTGGCTTGCAATATAAATAAAACCGTTGTCTTCCGTTTCGGAAATTCCGTTGGTTGCGCTAATAGTCGTTGCAGGAATAGCAAAACCGATATTTTGGTAGTTGTCGTTACCAGCGTTCACAATGCCAACAAGTTCACCGTATAGATTGAAAAGCCCACCCCCTGAATTGCCGTGGTTAAGTGGCGTATCCACTTGTAAAAGTGTCATTGTGCCTACGCCCGAAACGTTAGTTTTACGATTGATATAACTTATAATACCAGAACTTGCAGTTGAAGGGTAAACCCCAGCAGGATTACCTATTGCAAAAACCGTTTGTCCTATAGAATATGGACGGTTTGAAATGTTTACAGGTGGCGCTTTAGTAACAGTTAAACCTTCATAGCCGTCAAGTTTTAATTTAAGAACTGCTACGTCCGTACTCTTGTCTCCACCGACAAAAGAAACTGTTGGGTTTGTGCCTTTAGTCGTGAACGTGTACGTAGTAAAATCCACGTTTGCGTAGTCGTAATAAGCGCTATCCCCCGTACTAACTACGGGAACTTTTGGAAGAGCAACGTCTAATTCGTTAAAATTTTCAACAACGTGATAGCAGGTAAATACGTAGCAAACGTTTTGACCTTCGTCGCCGTCAGCCGTTATATCCACAATAACGCCACTACCAGCGCTAATCTGTTCGTCACCACTTACGCTAGTAGAAGTTGTAGTTATACTTACAACCGACTGGAAAACTTCGTCAATAGCAGTCATAAGTTCGGCTTCTTTAGCGTTTGGCAAATACTTTTCTTCTGCATAATTTACCACTACGGAAGATATATTTGTCGGTGGAATAACATTATCTTTGCCTGCGTCGCTTGACGGAGGAAGACGGTCTTCTTCAAGTGGGTTAGAACACCCGACGAACGTCAGCGCTAATACAAGTGTTAAAATAATAGATAAAATTTTTATGGAAAATTTCTTCATATATTCACCTAAATATTATATTGTATATAATTATTATACCATCTTTGGTAAAATTTTACCACAAAATTAAGTTAAAATCAATATCAACAAAAAATTTTGTTTTTACCGACTAGTTTTGATTAAAAAACAAAAAAAGAAGTCCACAAAAAGTAGACTTCCTTGCCTACGCCAGCAAGTGCCGACAAAGGCTATATCAACAGCAATTTATAGCCTTTGTATAATAACTTTCGCTAAAAACAACCGGCCCGTTGCTGACGTTATTATTGTTTGCACGTCTTTTGTTTTTATACCTTTATTTGTAAAATTTTATTTTATTGACGTAAAAAATTTACTTTTAACGGTTTTATCAATAAAAAAGCCACCCTATAGGGTGGCTTAATTTTTTAAAAGACAAAACTATATATAACTTTATATGGTTGTTTTTAGATAAGTTTTTTATAAAGTTCTTTAATATCTTCAAGCGTTGGATCTTTAGGGTTACCAGGACGGCAAGCGTCGTCCATAGCTGATTGTGATAAGAAGTCTACGTCTTCTAACTTTAAGATACCCTTTAAGTCTTGTGGGATACCAACGTCAATAGACAACTGTCTAACAGCGTCAACTGCAGCCTTTCTATATTCAGCTTGCGTCATATCGTCAACGCCCTTAACGCCCATTGCTCTAGCGATTTCACGATATTTTTCACCAGTTGCTTCAGCATTGTATTCCATAATAGTAGGAAGTAAAATAGCATTAGCAATACCGTGTGGTGTGTCGTAAAGTGCGCCTAAACCGTGCGCCATAGAGTGTACGATACCTAAACCAACGTTGCTAAAGCCCATACCTGCTACGTATTGACCAAGTGCCATACCTTCTCTACCTTCTTTAGTGTTAGCAACTGCGCCACGGAGAGATTTAGCAATTATTTCAATAGCTTTAATGTGGAACATATCAGTCATTTCCCACGCGCCTTTAGTGATATAACCTTCAATAGCGTGTGTCAATGCGTCCATACCTGTTGCTGCCGTAAGACCTTTTGGCATTGAAGACATCATTTCTGGGTCGATAACTGCAACTACTGGGATATCGTGCACGTCAACGCAAACGAATTTACGTTTCTTTTCAACGTCGGTGATAACGTAGTTAATAGTAACTTCAGCCGCTGTACCTGCCGTCGTTGGAACTGCAATAATAGGTACGCTAGGATTTTTAGTTGGAGCAACGCCTTCTAATGAACGTACGTCTTCAAATTCAGGGTTAGCAATAATGATGCCTACTGCTTTTGCAGTATCCATGCTTGAACCACCACCGATTGCTACGATACCTTGTGCACCACTCTTTTTGAATGCTTCAACACCAGTTTTTACGTTTTCAATAGTTGGGTTAGGTTTGATTTCTGAATAAAGTTCATAAGCAATTTTAGCGTCGTCTAAAACGTCTAAAACTTTTTTTGTAACGCCAAACTTTATTAAATCCGGGTCAGAACAAACAAAAACCTTGCTCATTCCTCTGCCCTTAATTTCTGCAGGGATTTCTTTTATACAACCTGCGCCGTGATAACTTGTTTCGTTTAAAACAATTCTTGCCATAAGTATTCTCCTATATCATAATTAAAGTTTTACTTATTAATTATTATACCATATACACAATTCTTTTACAATAGCAAATTTTATTTTTTTGCATAAAAAAGCGTGGATTTTAACCACGCTTAATTAATTACTCTTCGTCTTCGTCTGGTAAATCAACGTTGTGATAAACGTCTTGAACGTCGTCAAGGTCTTCAAGCGCGTCGATAAGTCTTTCGAACTTCGCTAAATCATCACCAGTTAAAGTGAGTTTGTTTTGTGGAACCATTTCAATACCGGCTGAAAAGAATTTTAAGCCCTTTTCTTCAAGATACTTTCTAACTTCGGAGAAAGCAGAAACTGAAGTATTGATAACGAAAGCGTCGTCTTCGGTAATAACGTCGTCAGCGCCAGCGTCAAGTGCGTATTCCATAACCGTATCTTCGTCAAGGTCAACTGTTTTTTCTACTACGATAACGCCCATTGTTGTAAATGAAAATGATACGCAACCTGCGTTACCAAGTTCACCACCGTGTTTACGCATAGTCGTTCTAACAAAATCAACCGTTCTGTTTTTATTATCCGTTAACGTTTTAATGATAATAGCGCTACCATTAGGGCCGTAGCCTTCGTACGTTAATTCGTCATAATTAGTTGCAGATAATTCGCCAGCAGCCTTTGCAATACTACGGTTAATATTGTCGTTAGGCATATTTGCAGCCTTTGCCTTTGCAATAGCGTCTGCAAGTTTAGAGTTTGTTGTTGGGTCTGTACCCTGTTTAGCGGCAACAGCAATTTCCCTACCGATTTTAGTATAGATTTTACCTTTTATTGCAGCGTTCTTTTCCTTCTTTTTAGCGACGTTGGCCGCATGTGAATGTCCTGACATATTTTTTCTCCCAAAATTAATATCGATTACTTTTTAAGCCGTACATTAAAATACCTGCGCTAACGCTTGCATTTAAACTTTCCACCCCGTTTTGCATAGGAATTGAAACTAAATGCGTTGCGACGGCTCTAACTTCTTTTGAAACACCGTTCGCCTCGTTTCCGATAACAAGACAAAAATCTTTTGGCGCTGTGAAAGAGAAAACGTTTTCCCCTTCCATCGTTGCAATAACTACCGGTGTGGCAACGTTTTTACAAAAATCTTCCCTTGAAACAAAGTGCGTTCTGACCTTAAAGATACCACTCATACTGCTCCTGACTGCTTTTGGCGAATAAGGATCGGCAGAAGAAATCAAATAGACGTCTAAATACCCCGACGCTGCGGCAGTACGAATAATTGCGCCCACGTTGCCTGGGTCTGCAACCCCGTCAAGCGCAATGCTAGTAGAGCGTGAATATTCCGTTTGATAGGTTGGTGTTTTAACCACGGCAAGCACGCCTTGTGGCGTAACTTCGTCCGAAATACTTTCGTAAACGCTTGCCGAAACTTCTAAAACGGAAATTCCGTCTGTATTTGTCGCAAGTTTTACCCTTTCAATCTGCTCAACAACGCCTACAATTAGCGTAACTTTGTGGTCAGACTGCAATACTTCAACAACCGATTTAAAACCTTCAACTATATAAAGACCGAGTTCGTCCCTATATTTTTTTTGTTTAAGCGAACGGATTTCTTTAACCCTGTCGTTTTGCCTAGAAGTAATCATTTTTTACCAAATAGAGCCTACCAAAAAGGTAAGCCCTAATTATTTTTTATTTAGATGTTAGCTTTAGCCTTTTCGGTTAATGCTGTGAATGCTACTGGGTCAGCGATAGCAAGTTCAGATAAAACCTTTCTGTTAAGGTTGATGCCAGCCTTTTTAAGACCGAACATGAACTTTGAGTATGAAAGACCGTTCTGTCTGCATGCTGCGTTAATTCTTGCAATCCAAAGACGTCTGAAATCTCTTTTCTTTAACTTTCTGCCGATATAAGCATACATTTGAGACTTCATAACTGCTTGTCTAGCAACTCTATATCTCTTGCTCTTGCCACCAAAGTAGCCTTTTGCTAATTTTAATATCTTTCTGCGTTTCTTAACGCCATTAACTGCTCTTTTAATACGCATAATTTAGCTCCTTTTTACTTGTTGTAGATTAAAGTCTTCATCGTCTTTTCCTGCGTAGAATCTACGTACGCACCGGAACATAAACGGTTCTTTCTCTTTCTTGCTTTTTTAGTTAAGATGTGGTTTTTACCAGAGTGTGCTCTTTTAATTTTACCGCTTGCTGTTACCTTAAAGCGTTTCTTTGCGCCACTCTTCGTTTTCATTTTTGGCATAATTTTGCCCTCCTGTTTAGTTTTTTAAGTCAGTCGCTATTTAGAAGTCGTAGGTGCTAACATCATCCAGACGTTTCTACCTTCTAAAAGCGGTTTCTTTTCCATAGTGCCTGCGTCAGCAACGAGTTCATAAAACCTGTTCATAACGTCGATACTCAAGTTGGAATGCGCCATTTGTCTACCACGCATACGGATTGAAACCTTAACCTTATTGCCGGCAGCAAGGAATTTACTGCATTGTTTTGCCTTTACGTTAAGGTCGCCAACGTCGATTGTCATTGATAACCAAATTTCCTTAATTTCCAACGTTTTTTGGTTCTTTTTTGCCTCTTTTTCTTTTTTAGAAAGTTCAAAAAGATACTTGCCGTAGTCGATAAGTTTACATACCGGTGGATTAGCGTTTGGTGAAATTTTTACAAGGTCAAATTCCCTTTCTTCTGCGATTGCTAATGCCTCTCTTGATGACATTACGCCTAACTGTTCGCCCGTTTCACCGATAAGACGGACTTCTTTGTCCCTTATTTCCTCATTAATTTGATGTTCTTTTTTGATAGCAGTGTACCTCTTTTAAATTTTGCAAGTAAAGTTTTCCTTTAAGTCGGTTTTTATAAAATAAGTTTGTAAAAACGACAAATAAAAACGGGATACTCAAAAGTACCCCATAATAAGCAAAATTAACGCCGTAACGGCAGGATTTTACGTATCGAACCACTGCAAACTATAAGCGCAGGGTGGAAAGGGTAACTTTCTCTTGCCAAGATATGTTACCACTTTTTAACCCCTTTGTCAACGGTTTTACACCCGTTTTTTAAAGTTTTATTATATTTTTACCACTCTGTCATTCTGATACCACTCTGTCATTCTGAGCGACAGCGAAGAATCTCTTTTTCTCTATTGTCATTCTGAGCGTTAGCGAAGTATCTCTTTTTCTCTATTGTCATTCTGAGCGTTAGTGAAGAATC
>JAZNVV010000066.1:0-40005 GCA_045593005.1 Christensenellaceae bacterium
AGAACAGTTTTTCCATCAAATACATATCCTTGCCACGCATCTATGATTACTGGTGCATATCCTTATAAAACTGGGGTTGATACGAATTTTTACGAAGGCACTACGACTTGGAGGGCCGAACGTAAAAATATTAAGATAAAAACTTTAGTCGACTATGCTAAAGAGGCTGGCTATACTACGGCAAACGTTTTTTGGCCTGTTCTTGGTGGGGATAAAAATATTGATTATAATATCCCTGAATATTTCCGTGGGGCAGATTGTTTTAAATCTGTTTTACAGGAAAACGGCATGTCAGAACAGGTTTATAAAGATATAGTTGAACCAAATCTTGAACTTACAAAAGGTTACGGCACAGCAGGTGGAATACATACGGATAGATTTATTTTTGCTTGTGCAAAAGATATGATTTTGAAATATCAGCCCGATCTTTTACTTATTCATCCTTGTCCACTTGACTCACAAAGACATAAAGACGGCGTATTCTCCGATATGGTTACAGAAAGATTAGAAGAATCTTATGAATATATTGTTAAATTATACGACGCCGTTAAACAAATAGGAGAAGAAGACAATACCGACTTTGTTTGGATGTCCGACCACGGTCAAGCAACTATCGAACGCTGGTATAGATTTTTAGTAAATTTCAAAAAAGAAGGACTTATTGAAACGGACAAAGACGGAAATATAATAGGTGGCCCTGTTAAAGTAATGGTGTTTAACACTTCCGTAATGTTAAAAATACTTGACAATTCTGTTTACGATAAAGTTAAACAAATGCTTGACGACGACGTCGCTAATAAAAGAGGTATCGTTTATTATACAAGGGAATTTTGCGCAAAAGAATTACATACGGACGGCGACTTTGATTTCTTGGTAGATACTGACGGCGAAATAGGTGTTGGCAGAGAGGCTTATCCTGACGATACAGGCAGTATTTATTCTACAGTTGCCCCAGGTGTTGTAAGAAAGAGTGGTACGCATGGCTACGTACCTGAAGTAGGTTATCAACCAACATTTATTGCAATAGGTCCTGATTTTAAGGCAGGTGTAAAACTAGAAAGAAAAGAAACAGTTTGTATACCTGTAACCCTTGCAAAATGTATCGGCGTTACACTAAAAGACGCGGACGGCACGGTTATTGAAGAAATATTAAAATAATTTTAAAATAAAAACAGTAGATAAATTCTACTGTTTTTTAATTAGTAAAAGAATTTTTTAGAATAATTCTAAATTTTTTATAAAAATGCTTGACAAATTAAAAATAAATGATATAATAAAAGTGTAAAAATTAGAATAATTCTAAAAAAGGAGGGGCGTTATGACAAAGCAAAGGGCGTTAATATTAGAAATTATAAATTCTTCAAGCGACCATATGACAGCAGAAGAAGTATATACAAAAGCTGTTAAACTTATGCCGGGCATAGCGCTTGCAACCGTTTATAACAACATAAACGCATTATTTAATTCGGGGCAGATACGTAAGTTTGTACTAACTGACGGGACTGCTCACTACGACAAACAAATCCCACACGACCATCTAGTGTGTGAAAAGTGTGGTAAAATTTGTGACGTATGTTTAGGGGAGGAATATTCCGATAAACTTAACTTTGACGTTTTATCTAAAATAACAGGGGAAAGCGTTACGGGGTATGAACTTATCGTTAAATTTGTTTGTGAAGATTGTAAAAAAGACTTACAAAGTCTATAATAAAAAAGGCTAAATAGCCATAAAATAAAAATAAAAAAAGATATATATTTAAGGAGATTATTATTATGAAAAAATTTATTTGTCCAGTTTGCGGTTACGTTCACGAAGGTGATTCAGCACCAGAAATTTGCCCAGTTTGCAAAGTTCCAGGTAGTAAATTTATCGTTGAAGAATCTGAATCAAAAGTTTGGGTTGCTGAACACGTAGTAGGCGTTGCTAAAGGTGCGCCAGAAGACATTATTGCAGGTTTAAGAGCACATTTTGAAGGCGAATGTTCAGAAGTTGGTATGTATCTTGCAATGGCAAGAGTTGGCCATCGTGAAGGTTATCCAGAAATCGGTCTTTACTATGAAAAGGCTGCTTGGGAAGAAGCAGAACACGCTGCAAAGTTTGCTGAACTTTTAGGTGAAGTTATTACTGATTCTACAAAAAAGAACTTACAACTTCGCGTTGACGCTGAAAACGGTGCAACAAAGGGCAAATTTGAAATAGCAAAGAGAGCAAAAGAAGAAGGTCTTGATGCAATTCACGATACTGTACACGAAATGGCACGTGACGAAGCACGCCACGGCAAAGCGTTTGAAGGTTTACTTAACAGATACTTCAAGTAAGAATAGACATAAACTCCATAAAAAAGAAAGTGTCGCTATCCGTAAGGGTAGCGACACTTAATTTTAAAGTTTTTTAATTTTTTTATTCGTGTTTTATTATAAGTTTTTCAATAAAAGAAATTGACGCATACATAAGCCCTGACAGTATTAATAGAACTATTGTCGCCGCCATTACAAGGTCCAACTTAAACACTTGCCCTCCGTAAACTATAAGGTAGCCTAAACCTGCCTTTGAAACGAGATATTCACCCATAATAGAGCCTATCCAAGCCATTCCAAGCGATATTTTAAGCATATTGACAAAGGTTGGCATACTTTGTGGGATAACTAATTTATACATTATCTGCCATTTATTTGCGCCCAAAGTTTTAAGCAACAATATTTTGTTTTTATCAGTTTCTAAAAAACCTCCGAGCATTGTTAAAATACACACTATAACGCTAATTAAAACAGCCATAGCTATTATAGCTTTTTCGCCACTACCAAACCAAATAATAATTATAGGCCCAAGCGCAATTTTAGGTAAGCTGTTTAATACTACTATATATGGCTCTAAAACTTTGCGAAATCTTTCCGACCACCATAGTAGTAGCGCCGTTACGTAGCCTATCACGACAGAAATTACAAACCCTACAAACGTTTCATATAAAGTTATACCTATATGGTGTATTAAGTTGCTTTCTTTAAATAGATTGATTATCGTTAAGGCGATTTCTGAAGGATAACTGCTTATAAAACTATCTATAACTCCTACTTTTGCAAACAATTCCCAAAAGCAAATTATAGCCGTTAAAACGGTCGCCCTTAAAATATAGACGAGCAATTTTTCACGCTTGCGTTTTTTTAAGTATAAAAGGTGCTCCGAAGAAATATTTTTATCTTTAGTCATCATTAATAAGCTCCTTGTATAATATTTCAAACCATTTGGAAAAACCTGACAATTCACGTTTTTTTAAAGGGCTGTCGGCAGTAAGGGTAATATTGTAAACGTTTTTCACGTTACAAGGTCTTTTTGTCAAAACGATAACCCTGTCGGAAAGGGAAATTGCTTCACTAATATCGTGAGTTACCAAAATGGCAGTTTTGTTTTCGCACCTAATAATTTTATAAACGTCATCTGCAACGGAAAGCCTTGTTTGATAATCTAATGCTGAAAACGGTTCGTCTAAAAGCAAAAGTTTAGGATGAGAAACAAGTGTTCTAATCAGCGCAACTCTTTGTCGCATACCACCGGAAAGTTGGTCGGGATATTTCTTAACAAATTCTTTTAAGCCGTATTTATTCAATAGTTCCAGCCCGTAAGCCTTGTTTTCTTTTGATTTAATCCCTTTAACTTCAAGTGGCAATAAGACGTTCTTTTCAATGTTGCGCCAGCCAAAAAGCTGGTCTTTTTGCAACATATATCCAAGGTCGTCACTACCTGCTACTACGGGTTTATTTTCTAATAAAATTTGACCACTAGTTGGTTTTAACAGCCCAGCGATTAATGATAAAATAGTTGTTTTTCCACACCCAGACGGGCCTATGATAGAAACAAATTCGCCTTTTTTAACGGAAAAGTTTAACTTATCAATGGCCTTTGTTTCGCCTTCGGGGCTATGGTATACGAACGATACGTCATTTATATCCAGAAGTGTATTCATAATCTTTCTCCATAGTAAAATACCTAAAATTAAATAGAATCGACGTATTTAAGATTTACAAGTTTGTTATAGGCAACTTTTTGGTTTAATTCGCCGGCAAAAATCATAATATCTTGCATACGGTCAAATAATTGTTCGGTCGGTTTAAGGTCGGTTTTCCAAGCGTCGATAGCTCTATAATTAGCAATAGATGTTGCTAAATTTTCAATACTGTCGGTTGAAAATTGACCTTTAAGACTGTTTGCTACTTCGGTGTCAGTATGGCTTAAAATAAAGTCCAATCCTTTCTTTAAGGCACGTAAAAAGCCCTTAACGGTATCTTCATTTTCGTCCAAATAGCTATCAAGCGCTATAAAAGACGTGTAAGGAATTTCGCCTGAAAATTCGCCCATACTAGCAACTACGTATCCTTTGCCAGCCTTTTCAAAAACGGACGCACCAGGCTCAAACATGGTAACGTAATCGGACGTGCCACCTTCAAAAGCAGCTGTCATTAGATTGAACTGAACGCCAAAGTTAAAAGTGTAGTCACGGTTACGAAGCATACCTTGTTCGTATAAAGCGTATTCAAAACTCATAGCCGGCATACCACCTTCACGACCGGCAAGAATATCTTTATTGCGCAAATTTTCAAACGTAAAATTTTGCTCGTTAGTTCTTGAAACCAAAAAAGCGCCGTCTTTTTGCGTTAATTGCGCAAAAACTTTAGGGGCGTCGGCTTTGCCTTGATTGTGAACGTAAACAACCGTTTCAGGTCCCATCAAGCCGATATGTGCGTTTTTGGAAACGACGGCTGTCATAACCTTATCAGCACCACCACCGTTGGTTAAAGAAATCTCGATACCTTCGTCAGCAAAATAGCCTTCTTCCATAGCGACGTATAACGGCGCGTAAAATACCGAGTGAGTTACCTCGTTAAGTTCAATAATATTTTTGTTGTCTTTGTCTTTTTTGCAAGCAGATAACGGCAAGCAAATAATGACGAACGTCAATATAAACGTTATTAATTTTTTCATAAAATCCTCCGATAAAAGTCGTTTATACATTTTATGCAAATAATTTTATATTTGTTTATTCTTAATATAATTGACTTATTTTTATAAATAAGATATAATAACAATCCACAGTGTTTATTTTTTTGACAAAGGAGAACCGGATATGGAAATGTCCAAAACTTATAATCCTATAGATTTTGAAGACAGAATTTATAAAACTTGGGAGCAGGAGGGGTATTTTAAAGCAAAGGCAGACCCTTCAAAACTTCCTTTTACTATTGTAATTCCACCTCCAAATATTACAGGGCAACTCCATATGGGTCACGCATTAAATAATACTTTGCAGGATACCATTATTCGTTTTAAGAGAATGCAAGGGTATTCTGCGCTTTGGTTGCCTGGTACTGACCACGCCTCAATCGCTACGGAAGTTAAAATTGTTGAACAAATGGCAAAAGAAGGTTTATCAAAGAACGACGTTGGCAGAGATGGCTTTTTGGAACGTGCTTGGGCTTGGAAGGAGCAATACGGTGGTAGAATTGTCGAACAGTTAAAGAAGTTAGGTTCTTCTTGCGACTGGTCACGTCTTGCTTTTACTATGGACGACAAATGTTCAAAAGCAGTTAAAGAAGTATTTGTAAACCTTTATAACAAGGGCTTAATTTATAGGGGCAATAGAATTATCAACTGGTGTCCTGACTGTAAAACGGCGCTTTCTGATGCAGAAGTTGAGTATGAGGAAGAAGATAGTTTCTTATGGCATATTCGCTATCAGGTTAAGGACAGCGACGAATATCTTACGGTTGCTACTTCTCGTCCAGAAACAATGCTTGGCGATACTGCTGTTGCCGTTCATCCAAAAGATAAAAGATACCAGCATTTAATCGGTAAAATGGTAATTTTGCCGGTGCTTAATAAAGAGATTCCGGTCATTGCTGACGAATACGTTGAGCTCGAATTTGGTACGGGCGCTGTAAAAATTACGCCTGCGCACGACCCTAACGATTTTGAAGTTGGCTTAAGACACGACCTTGAGGTTATTAAAGTTATTAACGACGACGGCACAATGGGTAAGCTTGCCGCTGAATGTGAGGGTATGCCGTCGGCTGAATATAGAAACGTTATAGTTGAAAAATTAAAAGCGCTTGGAGCACTCGTTAAAACGGAGCCACTTCACCACAACGTTGGACATTGTTACAGATGTCATTCTACGGTTGAATCTACCGTTTCAAAGCAATGGTTTGTAAAAATGGAACCACTTGCAAAACCTGCTATCGACGTAGTAAAAAATAAAAAGATTAAGTTTATTCCACAAAGATTTAGCAAAATATATTACAACTGGATGGATAATATTAAGGACTGGTGTATCTCTCGTCAACTTTGGTGGGGACACAGAATTCCTGCCTTTTACTGTCAAGATTGTGGCGAACTTATGGTTTCTAAAAAGGGCATAACCGTTTGTAAAAAGTGTGGCTCACACAATATTAAGCAGGATGAGGACGTATTAGATACGTGGTTCTCTTCAGCACTTTGGCCATTCTCAACACTCGGCTATCCTAATAAGACAAAGGACCTTGCTTATTTTTATCCAACCGACGTACTTGTAACAGCTTATGATATAATCTTTTTCTGGGTTGCTAGAATGATTTTCTCCGGCGTGGAACATATGAATAGAATACCGTTTAAGGACGTTATGATACACGGTATTGTTCGTGATGCGCAGGGTAGAAAGATGAGTAAGTCTTTAGGTAATGGTATTGACCCACTTGTAATAATCGATAAATACGGCGCTGACACCTTAAGATTTTCACTTATTAACGGTATAGCACCTGGTAGTGATACAAGATTTTCGGAAGAAAAACTTGAAGGCTCAAGAAACTATATGAACAAAATTTGGAACGCTTCAAGATTTGTTCTTATGAATGCCGAGGGCAAGGATATATTGCCACTTTCAGAGTGTAAGTTAAATACGGCTGATAAATGGATACTTTCTAAACTTAACAAGGCTATTAGGGAAGTAACCGTTAATATGGAAAAATACGAACTCGGTATTGCCTGCGCAAAACTTTACGATTTTGTATGGAATGATTTTTGCGACTGGTATATTGAACTTACAAAGCCTGTTCTTTATGGTGAAGATGACGAAAAACGCACCTATACGGTAAGCGTACTCGTTCACGTTCTTAAGGAAATGCTTAAACTTTTACATCCGTTTATTCCATTTGTTACGGAAGAAATTTATCAGAATATTCCTGGCGTTAATAGTTCTATAATGATTGAAGAATTCCCAAGATACAACTCAAAGAGTAACTATCCAAAGGCAGTTAAGGATATTGAGCCTGTAAAAGAAATTATTAAGGCAGTTAGAGCGATTAAAGTCAACGTTGGTGCTGCACCATCTAAAAAAGTTCAACTTTACGTTAAGTCTGAAAACGTTAACGCAATCAAAAAAGGTTCTATTTATATTGAAAAATTAGCAGGCGTGTCTGAAATTAAGGTTATCAGCGATAAGACTGATCTAAAAGAAAAGACTATTTCGTCAGTACTTTCTACCTGTGAACTTTACGTTCCTATGGGGGAACTTGTTGATACTTCTGCTGAAATTAAACGACTTGAAGGCGAACTTAACATCGTTGAAAACGAAATTAAGCGAGCAAATGGTAAACTTATGAACAAGGGCTTTATGGATAAAGCGCCTAAAAACCTTATTGATGCAGAAAGAGCAAAACTTGACAAGTATAACGATATGAGGGCAAAGCTTATCAAAGAACTTGCCGAGCTTAAAGCAGAATAGTAAAAAATGGCAGAGAATTGTTAAAACTCTGCCTTTTTTTTACTGTAGAAAATTGTAAATAAAAAAAGATATAATTACTTAATAAATTTTTTTTGAAAACTTTATCGTATTTTAAGAAAAGTATTGACATATTTAAAACTAAATTGTATAATAATTCTATAAAATGCCCGAAAAATGCATTTGGGCTTTCCGTATGATTGCATACGGGCATTTAGAAGGAGATTTGTATGAGAAAACTTTTTTCAATTGCTTTAGTTTTACTCGTATGTTTCACTACTGTTTTTGCAGGTTGTGGTAAGGAGGGTGCTCCAAAATCATCTGCAATACATTCTTCAAAAACGGTATGGAAGCATGACGACACAACTCACTGGCAGGAATGTTCTGACCCAGAATGTGGTCTTGTTTTTGATATTAATACTTATTATGGTCAAGAGCATTTCTTGGATAAGTTAATCAGTAGTAAAAAATTACCTAAAAAGGCTGATAAACCTGATATATATGCGCAATTATTTGGTTTTGACACTTTTGCTGAATATCTTGAAGTTTATAACAAAGGTAAGGCGCCACACTGGTATGAAAACGGCGTTTGCGTTTGTGGTAAAGAGGAGGCATAGTTTATGTTAAAAGAAAAGAGGGTAGAGTTTCATAGTGGCGTATGCTACCTTAGTGCGTTTATATTTATAGCTGTAGCACTTCTTTGTATGTTAGGCAATTATGCTGTGGTTGATACTGTTTCTGCACAAACTGGTGAGCATAATACAATGTATTTTACCGGATATAATTTGTTAGAATACGTTTCTGAAAAAGCAAATAATAACACTTACGATATTGATTATTATACTGTTGCTGGGACATGTAATTTCTTGTTACTTATCTGTATGGGTATTATGACGTTTAGTATGTTAGTGGGCATTTTATCAAGCAGAAAGGAAGCTTTCAAGAAATCGCTTATAGCTACACAAGTGTTCTATATCGTATGTCTTATTCTTTCAATTTTATCACCACTTCAATTAATGTCTAAAATTATTGATAACTATGGCGATAACATAATCACGCTTAGTTACAGTTTCGGATTCCTTCCATGGGTAATGGTGGGTGTATGTTTAATTACGTTTATTATCTTCTCCTTATTCTTTAAAGATGGATATGGAAGAAGCCCTAACCAAAAACAACGTTTTAGTCCTGCAATGTTCTCCAAATCATCTAAAAAGGGTGTAGAGGTGACGGAAACAGCCGTTATTATAGAACCTCCTGTAGCAGACGTTTTGGTTGACGAAAAGTTAGATGATGCACCTATTGCTGAAGTTGTTTCTGACGAAAAGTTAGATGATGCCCCGGTTGAAGAAGTAAAAACTGAAGAAGTTGCAGAATAATATTTTTAGATAAAAAAGGGTTCAAAAAGAACCCTTTTTCTTTTAAAAATTTCATTAATTAATCGTCCTTTTTACCGTAGGTAAAAAAGTTAATTTATAAGGGCTAAATAATACTGTAAACACTTGTAAATTGATAAAAAAAATGGTAAAATTTATTATGTATAAAAGTAATTTATTATTATGGGTAATTATATATGGAAAGAACATTATTAAAAACAATTTTCACAAATCCGTCATCATTTGACCAACAGACCGTAACGGTTGCTGGTTGGGCAAAAACTATTAGAGATTCAAAGACTTTTGGTTTTATTGAACTTAACGACGGTAGTTACTTTAAAAACTGTCAAGTAGTATTTTCAAAAGACGTAATAGACAATTATGATGAAATTGCAAAACAAAATGTCGGTGCTGCACTTATTGTTACAGGTACGCTTATTTTAACGCCTGAAAATCGTCAACCGTTTGAAATTCAGGCAAAAAGTGTTAAGGTAGAAGGTCCTTCTTCACCAGACTTCCCACTTCAAAAGAAAAGACATACTATTGAGTATTTACGTTCAATCGCTCATTTAAGACCAAGGACGAATATTTTTAGAGCAGTATTTAAGATTAGGAGTGAGGCTGCATTTGCCGTGCACGAATTTTTTAATCAACAAGGTTTTGTGTACGTTCACACACCTATCATAACGGGTAGTGACTGTGAGGGGGCAGGTGCAATGTTCCAGGTAACAACCCTTCCACTTGAAAACGTTCCAAAAGAAAACGGCAAAGTAGACTATAAAAAGGACTTCTTTGGTAAACCTGCATCACTTACGGTTTCTGGACAACTTTCTGCTGAAACGTACGCCCTTGCGTTTGGTAACGTATACACGTTTGGGCCTACTTTTAGAGCAGAGCGCTCTAATACCGTCCGTCACGCAGCAGAATTTTGGATGATTGAACCTGAAATGGCGTTTGCCGACCTTTCCGACGATATGGACGTTGAAGAGGCTATGGTTAAATACATTATCAAGCACGTTATGAAGACTTGTCAGGCTGAACTTGAATTTTTAAATCAATTTGTTGACAACGGGCTTATTGCAAGGCTTGAAAACGTTATTAACAATACTTTCGTAAGACTTTCTTATACAGAGGCTGTATCTATTTTAGAAAAGGTTAAAGATAGATTTGAATTCCCTGTATACTGGGGCGCTGACCTTCAAAGCGAGCATGAAAAGTATTTGACGGAAGAAGTGTATAAAAAGCCGGTATTTTTAACCGATTATCCAAAGGAAATAAAAGCGTTCTATATGCGCTTAAACGACGACGGCAAGACAGTTGCTGCTGCTGACCTTTTAGTCCCTGGCATAGGTGAACTTTGTGGTGGTTCACAAAGAGAAGAGCGCCTTGACGTTTTAGAAAATAGAATGGCTGAAATGGGGCTTAATAAAGAAGATTATGCCTTCTATCTTGATTTAAGACGTTACGGTGGCGTAACACACTCGGGCTTTGGTATGGGCTTTGAAAGAATGGTTATGTACTTAACAGGTATAGGCAATATAAGGGACGTTGTACCTTATCCAAGAAACGTAAACAACCTTGAATATTAATTTATTTTGGAGATATTATGAAGATTTTAGTTGATGCTTTTGGTGGAGATAATTCACCAAGTGAAGTTATAAAAGGCGCAGTTGAAGCCGTAAATGGTTACGAAGGTTTTGAAGTCGTACTTATCGGCAAGGAAGAAGTTGTTAACGAAAGACTTAAAGAATATACTTACGACGCAAGTAGAATATCCGTTGTTGATGCAAGGGACGTTATCACTTGTGAAGAAGAACCTACGGTTGCAATCAAACGCAAACCAGATTCTTCGCTTTGCGTAGCGTTTAAGATGCTTAAAGAAAATGAAGATTGCGCAGCGCTTGTATCGGCAGGCTCGACAGGGGCAGTATTAGTTGGTGCAACGTTGAAAGTTGGTAGACTTCCTGGTTTATCAAGACCAGCGCTTTGTCCAGTTTTGCCTACGCTAACAGATAAAAAAGTTCTTTTATTAGATTGTGGTGCAAATGCCGATTGTAAGCCTAACTTTATGTTGGATTTTGCAATTTTAGGAAACGAATACGCTAAATGCGCTTTAGGCGTTAAAAATCCTAAAGTTGCTCTTTTATCTAACGGTACGGAAGATAAAAAGGGCAATACTCTTATCCACGAAACTTTCCCACTTTTAAAAGAACAAGCAGATATTAACTTTGTTGGAAATATGGAAGCAAGGGAAATTTTATCGGGTGATTACGACGTAGTTGTTTCCGACGGGTTTAGTGGCAACGTGGCGTTAAAGGCAACTGAAGGGGCTGTAAAAGTTCTTCTTAAATCTCTTAAGAACGTTCTTTATAAAAACGTTAAGACAAAGATTGCCGGTGCGTTAATTAAAAAGGATATGACTGCACTTAAAAACAAACTTGATTACAGCAAGGCTGGTGGAGCAATCTTTTTAGGGGTAAATAAACTTATTATTAAATGTCACGGTTCATCTATGGCTGAAACTATTAGAAATTCTATCATTCAAGCCGTTGACGTTACTAATACGGGCGTTATAGAAGAATTAAAAAAGGCATTTTTGGCTAAATTAGAAGGAAAGAATAACGCACAATGATATTTGAATTAAGTGAATGTGAAGAAATAATAGGGTATAAGTTTAAAAATGCCGAATTATTTAGGGCGTGTTTTACCCATACTTCTTACACAAACGAACACTATGGTTTAAAAAATAACGAACGCTTAGAGTTTTTTGGCGACGCCATTTTAGACTTTTTAGTTACGGAATATTTGATGAAAAAATATCCTGACGAAGATGAAGGTATGCTAACGGAAAGACGAAAGCATTACGTTGCAAAAGAACCACTAACACAAGTCGTTTTCAATCTAGGGCTGGATAAATATATAATTTTAGGTAGGGGCGTAGATAACTCGCGTAATCCTAATGAGAAGTTTTATTCCAGTTTATATGAAGCGATTGTTGCAGGTTTATACATAGACGGTGGCTTGTCTGAAGCAAAGAAGTTTATTTACAGAACGCTGATTAATGACAAGATTTTACGTAAACCGTCTAAAAACACCAACACAAAGGCAAAAGACGTCGTTATTAAAGATTATAAAAGTGCTTTGCAGGAATTTATGCAAAAACGCAAAATGGGCGTCCCTACGTATAAAAGCGTGTCAAAGACGGGGCCTGACAATAGTCCACTTTTTACTGAAAGCATTTATATTTCCGGTCACGAAGTAGCAAAAGGCTGTGGTAAAAGTAAAAAGGTCGCCCAGCAAGTTTGCGCAAAAGCCGTTTACGACAAATTAGTCGCTGACGACGCTCGTAGCGCAAAAAAGAAACTTGAAAAGGACTTAAAAAAACAACAAAAGCCGTCTTTAAGGGTTCAAAAGAAACCTATTAAAGACAACAAAACCAAAGGTAAAAGGTAACAAACATTGAATTTTGAGAAAGTAGAATTATTCGGTTTTAAGTCGTTTGCAGACAAGGCTGAAATAAAGTTTGGCGACGGCGTAACTTGTATCGTCGGACCAAATGGTTGTGGTAAATCAAACGTAGCAGATGCTATCCGTTGGGTACTGGGCGAACAGTCTGCCAAGTCTTTGCGTGGTTCACACATGCAAGACTTCATTTTTAGTGGAACGCAAACCCGTAAACCACTTTCTTATTGTGAAGCGTCGCTTTTTTTCGACAACAGCAATAAGATGTTTAGCGTTGATTATGAAGAAGTTATAATAACGCGTAAACTGTACAGAAGTGGGGAAAGTGAATACTATATAAATAAACAGCCAGCACGACTTCGCGACATTGTAAACTTATTGCGTGAAGTTGGCGTTGGTAAAGAAGGTTATACAATTATCGGTCAGGGCAAGGTCGAAGAAATTATGTCGGCAAAGCCTGAAGATAGAAGGGTAATCTTTGAAGAAGCGACGGGTATATCCAAGTTTAAAGCAAGAAAGGACGAAAACGAACGTAAACTTGATAGAGCAAGGGAAAATATTATTCGTTTATCCGACATTATGTCTGAAAAGAGCAACCGTTTAGGTCCTCTTGAAAAGCAGGCTAATAAAGCGCGTGAATATAACGAATTAACGACATTGCTTCGTCATCACGAATTAAATACATATATTTCAAAAGTGGAAAGCGTTGGGGAAGATAAGGCTAAAATAAACACCCGTATTGACGCAATTAACGAGCAAACTGCTTTAAGGAACACCGAACTTGAACAAAACGAAAAAGAGTATAACGCTATAATGGACGAGTTCAACTCCTTATTAAAGGTCAATAGTGAACTTAACAGCCGTTATACCGAACTTTGTTTGACGGCTGAAAAGAGGGCTGGTAACAATTCGCTTATCGAGTCCAAAATAGGCTTTTTAAACGAGCAAATTGATAGAATTCGTGCTGAAATTAGCAAAGCGAAGGAACTTATCGAAACGGATACGCACGCAATAGAAAACGCTAAAAAACTTATTTCTGAATATAACAAACAGTTAAAAGAACTTATTTCTGAAGACGAGGCGTTATCAATAGAAGTGGCAACGCTTGGCGAAAAAATTTCCGTTATTGAATCGTTTGAAAGGGAATCTAATAAAAAGATTATTTCTTCAATAGAAACGCTTACAGACCGTAAACTTTTAAAAAATACTGCTGATACCGAACTTAACAACTATTCTGAAAGAGCAGAAGAATTAAGGTCAAAAATCGACGGCATTGACGAAAAGCGTGAACAATGCTATTCGGCAACCGATTTAGCAGATAAAAACATAATTTCTTTTGGCAGAAAGATTGAAGAGATTAAATCTTCTATTGAAGGAAAGGAAAACGAAATAAGGGCATATAACGAAACGGCAGCAAAGTGCGATAGTGAAGTTTATAATCTTAACTCAAACTTATCAACGCTCAAGACAAAAGAGGCATTTTACCGTTCTTCAAAAGAAAATTACGAAGGCTACGGCGTCGCTGTTAAACAACTTCAAATGCGCGCTAAACAAAGCCCTGAAGTAAAATCAAAAATTAAAGGCGTGGTAGGCGAAATTATCTCGTGTGAGAAAAAGTTTGATATCGCTATGGAAACGGCTTTAGGCTCTGCCGTGCAAAATATTGTTACAGAAACGCCTGACGACGCAAAATATTTAATTGAATATTTAAGAAGAAATCAACTTGGTAGACTTACGTTTTTACCTATAACTTCGGTAAAAGCACGTGAAGTTCGCCGTGATATTATAGGCGCAACTAACGAATTAGGCGCTCTTGGTCAAGCGACTAATCTTGTTAAGTACGACAGTAAATTTGAAAACGTTATTTCTTCACTTTTAGGCAATACTTTAATTGCTGATAATATTGAAAACGCTACCAAAATTGCTAAAAAATACGGTTTTGCTTTCAAAATCGTTACACTTGACGGCGACGTTATTGCTACGCAAGGCTCAATGACAGGTGGCTCTACCCGTAAAGATTCACACGGGCTTTTATCCGGCGATAGAAAGTTAGAGGAAATTGAAAAACAGATTAAGGAAGTTCAATCAAAGATGAACGCCTTAACTGATGAAAGAAAAAAGACCGACCAGTTGCGCGACAATGCGCTTGTTGAACTTGATAAGCTTGAAGAAGATTTGCAAACGGCAAAACAAAACAAGTTGCTTGAAGAACAGAAAAAGCAAGGTTTAGTTCAAACAATGGCTGACCTTGACGTTGAACTATCTTCAACAAAACAAGTTCTTGCAGTAATTGAGGACAAAATTAACGGACTTATCCTAAAATTAAAAACAGCGACTGGTGAAACTGCAGAGCTTGAAAGGGAAAAAGAAAATCTTTCGGGCGAAGTGGAAAAAAATTCTCTCGAAACGGAAACGTTAAAGAAGAAGAAGGAAGAATTATCAGCCCGTCAAACGGAAATAAAAATTACTGTCAACGGTTTACACTCTAAAATAGCAACGCTTAACGCTGATATTGAAAACTGCAACGTTGAAATTATCGGTGCAAAAAAGGCAGTTGGCGAATATGAAGTTAGCATTGAAGAGAAAAACGCTATCATTTCCGACCTTAAAACAGAGCAATCTATGACGGCTATGACTAACGAAGAGCGTTTAGCGATTGAAAAGATTAAGGAAGAAATTGAAAGCATTGAGGACCGTAGTGACGTGCTAAAAAAGAGCTTGTCCGAAAAGGGTGAAAAACGTCAGCAATTACAAGAAGAAATCACATGTTTATCTGAAAAGAAACATCTTCAAGAAATTGCTTTAACAAAGATTGATAGCGACCTTGAATATATGCAACAAAGCGTATGGGAGGACTATCAAGAAACCTATGAATCTGCTCAAAAAGCAAAGGAAGAAAATTACGACGTTAAATTTGGTATGGAAGAAATTGAACGTATCAGAAGAAGGCGTAACTTCCTTGGTAGCATTAACGCAAACGCTATTGACGACTACAAGGCTGAACTTGAAAGTTATCAAGAATTAGAAGTTCAAAAGCAAGATTTAGAGGCTGCTGAAACGGATATTAGAGAAATTCTTGAAACAATTAAAGCTGAAATGTTAACACAATTTGATGAAGGCTTTAATAAGATTAACGAAAACTTCGGCAAGATATTTAAGGAACTTTTTGGTGGTGGTAGAGCAATGCTTGAACTTGATTATACCAACGCAACGGACAAACTTGACGCTGGCGTTGAAATCAAAGTTGAACCACCTGGAAAGAAACTTCAAAAGCTATCACTTTTATCTGGTGGTGAAAAGGCGCTTACGGCAATCGCTATACTTTTCTCTATTTTAAGACTTAAACCTATGGCTTTTTGTGTTCTTGACGAAATTGAGGCTGCTCTTGACGAAGCGAACGTTGATAGATTTGCAAGATATTTAAAGAAGTTTTCATCAGAAACTCAATTTATTGTTATTACGCACAGAAAACCTACTATGGAACTTGCCGATAACTTATTCGGTGTTACTATGGAAGAAAAGGGTGTAAGTAAACTCGTATCGGTTAAACTTTCTGACGTCGTTATTGACGAAAATTAGTTTAAAAATTATTTATTTGGAGATAATAAATGGGATTTTTCGGCAAAATTAAAGCCGTTTTAACTAAAACCAAAAACGGATTAGCGTCTAAACTTAACGATTTGTTTTCAAAAAACAAGCTTGGCGACGAATTTTACGAAGATTTGGAAGACATTTTGATTTCTTCTGACGTTAGCGTAAATACTTCGCTTGAGATTGTTGAGCAAATACGCGACGTCGCAATAGAAGAGCGTTGTCGCGATAAAGACTACGTTATAGGTTTACTTAAAGAAGAATTATATAACACGTTGACGGAGGCTGAACCACTTGAAATTGATACTCCGGCAGTTTTAATGATTGTTGGTGTAAACGGTGTGGGAAAGACTACTACGATAGGTAAACTTGCGAACATGCTCTCAAAAGAAGGCAAAAGCGTTACTATTGCCGCCGCCGACACTTTTAGGGCTGCCGCTGCCGATCAGTTGACCGTGTGGGCAGATAGGGCAAAAGTTAAAATAGTTAAACATTCCGAAGGCGCTGACCCGTCAGCCGTTGTGTACGACGCTATTTCGTCAGCAAAAGCGAGAAAGACCGACGTTTTAATTATTGATACAGCAGGAAGATTACACGTTAAAGCAAACCTTATGGAAGAGCTTAAAAAGATGTCGCGTGTAGTTGAAAGGGAATATCCTGATGCAACTTTTTATAAACTAATTGTATTAGATAGCACCACAGGTCAAAACGCATATAATCAAGTAGAAACTTTTAAAGATGCAGTTGGCATAGACGGTATTATATTAACAAAGCTTGACGGCACGGCAAAAGGTGGTTTTATAATTTCGCTTTCAAAGGAATTAGAAGTTCCTGTTTGTTACGTCGGTACGGGCGAAAAAATAGACGATATTGAAGATTTTGATGCAGAAGCATTTGTTGACGCGTTATTTTAATTAAAAAAATGAGTAAGATTTTTGATTATTTTAATTGGCGAGGCGATTTATCGCAAACGGCTTGTCCGTTTTCAGAAGTTGATATAGCCTGCTTTACACAACTTGTTTATCTTGATTTTAACGAATTATTACTTGACGAGAACAGTTCGCTAACCATAAGTCAACTTTACAAAAAATACGAGTCGCTTAACGTTATCGAAAAGAACGTCGGGTTAATAATTTCAAACAAGGCAAAATATATGTTTAGGGAAATGGCAAGGTTGCCAAGGTATAGAAACCTTGTCGTTTCTGATTTTGTGTGTGAAAAATGTCACGAAAAAACGAAACAGTTCAGGGCGTTTTCAATTAAACTTAATCATAAGGAAAAGTTAGTAATATTTTCTGGTACGGACGACTCCATTGTCGGGTGGGAAGAGAATTTTTCAATGACTTACGTTGACTCAACGTCGTCTGCAAAAAGAAGTGTAAGTTATCTAAAACAAGTTGCTAATTCAGTTGATAAAATTATAATTGCAGGACACTCAAAAGGTGGATACTTGGCAATGTATTCGCTACTGTATTCAGTAAAAGAAGTGTCTGATAAAATTCAATCGGTTTACGCGTTTGATAGTCCTGGTTTTACAGAAACACTTTCTTTTAAAAAACAGGAAAAATGCTCTTATAAAATTTATGAATATGCACCAGAAAATTCTGTGTTTGGTCGTATTTTCAACCACTACGGTAGTATGAAAGTTGTCCAAAGTAGTTTTAAGGGTATGTTCCAACACGATATTTTTAGTTGGGACATTAAGGCAAACAAGTTTGTTTTAGCAGATGCTTTTAGCAAAATAAGTGATGCCGTTGATAATAAAATAAAAAGCATTTTATCAAATATGTCTATCGACGACAAAAAAAGGCTTGCAAAACTAACGTTTGAAGTATTATATTCTACGGGGGCTAAAACGCTAACCGATTTATCGCTTAAAAAGTTAGAACTTATTAAGTGCTATCTTCGAATGAATAATGATGATAAAAAATTCTTAAAGAGTATACTTGTTTGGGATTTTTTCCGTGATAAAAACGTTCGAGCGCTTTTTATGATGGATATGTCGGATAAGGAAGTTCAGGCAGTTTTAAAGAACAGTAAAAAGTATGCAATAATAGAAGTACAAACGAAAAAAAGGAATAACACAAAAAATTCTAAAAGGCCCTAATAGGGCTTTTTTTAACAAAAAAATTGTATTTTTCATATTTATAAAACGTCGTAAAAAGGAGGCGTCTATGGGTATGTATTTTGGGACTGACGGTATACGTGGTAAGGCTGGGGAAGTTTTAACTTCAGACATTGCGTATAGGTTGGGTAAAATTTTAGGATGGAAAAAAAAGAAGGACAACGGTAGTACGAAACCTGTACGTGTTGTTATAGGAAAGGATACTAGAAAGTCCTCATATATGCTAGAATATTCGCTTGTAGCAGGGTTAACGTCTACGGGCGCAGATGCATATTTAATGCACGTTACAACCACTCCGTCTGTAGCATACGTCACTAAAACCGAAGGTTTTGATTACGGTATTATGATTTCTGCAAGTCATAACCCTTATTATGATAACGGCATAAAGGTTTTTTCAAACAGAGGTGAAAAGTTAAACGATACGCTTATAGATGAGGTTGAAAAATATTTAAAAAATGACGTAGCAATTCCTTTTGCAACGGAACTTTCTATCGGAAGGGCGATTGATTATACGTTTGGTAGAAATAAATATTGTGGTTTTTTAACGTCTATTGTCAAGGAAAAACTGACTGGTCTAAAAGTTGTTCTTGACGTTGCTAACGGCAGTACGTATAAGATAGCAAAAAGTGTTTACGAATTGTTAGGTGCTGAAGTAAGTGTAATTGCGTGCGAGCCAAACGGAGTAAATATAAATAAAAATTGTGGTTCAACAAATATAAAAAACCTTCAGCGTGAAGTTGTTAAACAAGGCGCTGACGTCGGTTTTGCATTTGACGGGGACGGGGATAGGTGTATTGCTGTCGGCAAAAATGGAGAGGTTTACGATGGCGACGCTATAACCTACTTGATAGCAAAAAATTTGCACAGTCGTGGCGAATTAACTAATAAAACGGTTGCCGTTACGGTTATGAGTAATCTCGGTCTTATAAATGCCTTAAAAAATGAGGGGATTTTATGTGAAATTACTTCAGTTGGAGATCGTTTTGTTTATGAAAAAATGAAAGAAAAAAACTTATCGCTTGGTGGTGAAAATTCAGGCCACGTGATAATTTCAAAATACTTAAATACTGGTGATGGAATATTGACTTCGTTATGTGTTTGTGATGCGATTTTAAGTAACGGAGAATTAGGAAAGCAGTTAAAAGGACTGAAGTTATATCCACAAATAACAGAAAGCGTGCCAGTAAAGGACAATAAAAAAATCGTAAATATGGATGCCGTTAAAAAAGCCGTTTTGCAAGCTGAAATTATTGTCAACGACGGTAGAATGCTTGTACGTGCGTCAGGGACGGAGCCTGTAATAAGGATAACGGCAGAGGCTAAAACAATGGAGGAGTGTGAACTTGCCGTTTCGGTGGTAAAAAAAGCGATAACGTCGGTAAATAACGCCTAATTATAAACGATTGACAAACGTCGAATAATTATATATAATAAAGGTAACAAAATACCTAAACAAAAAGGTGCGCCTGATTGCGAAGGGATAAATCTAATGTATAAAGTTACGTAGTAGTGTTTTTATACGCCAAATTTTTCCTTTGCGTTCATTAAGGCGCAAAGGAGTTTTTTTATGAAGAAAATTGTTAATATTTTGTTGACGTTACTTTTTAGTTTAACGTTGCTTTTTTCGGGTTGTTTTGGGGATAAAAACGACGGTACTGCGTTGACTGTATATTGTCCTGACGGAGCGCCAGCGCTATCGGTTGCTAAAATTTTAGCAGATGAAAGGGAAGATTTTGACGTAAACGTCGTTGTTGCAAATACGATAAATACTTACGTTACTGGAGAAAATCCTACTGCAGACATATGTATAATGCCGGTAAATGCGTCGGTTAAACTTCTTGGCAACGGTAATACGTATAAAATGCTTGGCGTAGTTACGCACGGAAACTTATTTTTATTAAAAAAGGGCAACGCGCCTGACGTAACTCCTGATAATATTGATGAAGTTTTAATCGGTAAAAAGGTTGGCGTGATAAATTTAGCAAACGTACCTGGTCTTACCTTTAAGGCTATCTTAAAAGATAGGGACATACAATTTTCAACGATTACAGAAGAAAACGGTGACGTTCAAGCCGACAAGGTTAATTTAGTTGGACTAACCGATGGCACGCAAGTTATTCCTAATAGTCAATGCGATTATTTTGTAGTTCCAGAGCCTGCATTAAGTACTAAAATCAAAGCGACTGCTAATCACCCAACTTCGCCACTAAAACTTGCTGGTAGTCTTCAAGATTTATACGGAACTTCAAACGGTTATCCACAAGCAGTAGTCGTTGCGAAAAAATCAGTCATTGAAAATCAGCCTGAAAAAATAGACGATTTTATTCAGGCGTTAAACGATAACGCAAGCTGGATAAAAACTGCGCCAGCTGAAACTATTGTAAACGCCGTTATTAGTGGGTTCTTAAAAGAGGGCACGGCGCCAACTTTTACGGCGAACAACCTTAATTCAACCGTTATAGAAAACTGCGCGATTTCTTTCGTGCCTGCAAGTCAAAGCAAAACGGAAGTGTTAGAATATATGCAAAAAATAAACGGTATTTCAAACAATGCGTTTACAGCGCCGTCCGACAACTTTTTTTACCAAGGATAAAATATGAAAAAATTTCTTAAAGCGCACGGGGTAGACTTACTGCTTTCTTTTGGAGCGATAATCTTTATGTGGCTTGTATGGATACTATCTGCGCTAATTGTTAAAAATGAATACGTTATACCGACGTTTTCTTCGGCAATGAAAGAGGTATTTACGCTGTTTGGCGAAAAATTCTTTTGGCAGTCCTTTTTCAATACACTTTATAGGACGTTAATTGCCGTTGTTATATCGTTTGTAACGGGTGGATTTTTGGCTGTTTTAGGTTACGTTTTTAAGCCTGTTGCAAAGTTTTTAAAAACAATAATTGCTTTTATTAGAACGTTGCCTACAATGGCAGTAATACTTTTAATATTAATTTGGACAACGCCTAATATAGCGCCTATTATTGTAGCCATTTTGGTGCTATTTCCTATGATTTACACGCAGTTTTTTACTGCTCTTAATGGCATTGACGACGGCTTAATAAACGCTATAAAAGTATTCAAAATTTCTAAAAAAGACATCTTTTTTAAGATTTATATTCCACAAGTAGCGCCTGATGTTTTAACGCATCTTGGTGCAAACTTTTCGTTCGGTATAAAGTTAATTGTTTCAGCAGAAGTAATGGCTTTTACTTTTAAGGGACTTGGTGGAATGTTGCAATTAGCAAACGTTTACGTAAATACGGCGCGTTTATCGGCACTAACTATTGTAACCGTTTTAACAGGCATAATTATCGAGATTGCGTTTTACTTAATTTTCAAAAATGCTTTTAAGTGGAAAAGGGAGGAAGTTTAATTATGATTGAAATTAAAAACTTTTCCAAAAAGTATGGCGACAACGTTGTGTTTGATAACTTTAACTTGCAAATAAAAAAAGGCACGGTAACTTGTATTTTAGGCGAAAGTGGTTCGGGCAAAACTACACTTTTAAACGCAATAGCGTCATTGACAAAATTTGAGGGGCATATAGATAAAGTTAAGTGTTCATACGTGTTCCAAAAACCTAATTTATTTGACAATTTAACGGTGCTAAATAATTTACGTTTGGTCAATAATGACGATACCGTTATAGCCGATATTGTGCAAAAATTAAAAATTTTAGACAAAATAAACGCCTATCCAAAACACCTTTCTGGTGGGCAGGTGCAAAGAGTTTCACTTGCTAGGGGGCTAATATATAATAGCGACGTTTTGCTTTTAGACGAGCCGTTTGCGTCGCTTGACTTAAAGACTAAAATTTCCCTTATTAAAGACGTTAAAAAAATCTTTAAGCAAAAGAACGCGACGGCTATATACGTAACGCACGATATTGATGAGGCAGTTTATATTGCTGACAGAATAATTGTGCTTAAAAACGGCAGGATTGAAGGCGACGTGCAAGAGCTTATTAATGATGGTGAAACAATTTACGGACAAAACGACAAAATGCGAAAGATTTTATTAGATATTTTGACAAAATAATAAATATAACTCCCGAAAGGGAGTTTTATTTTTTAAATTTTATTTTTTGCGACGAATTGTCGAATAAAAAACCTGTTTAAAAATAAAAAAATTTAGTAAAGTTATTGTAAAATATAATTATATTTGATATAATTATTATGTTATTTAAAAATTCGCTTTGCGATTAAACAGGATGGTCAGATTTGGATAACTCTGTAAACGAAAACAACACGAAAAAAGAACCTAGTATTTTTACTAAAGAAACTTTTGGTATGTTAATGGTGCTAATTTCAGCACTTTGTTTTATATGCCTTGTAACAAGGGGCGCAATTTTCTCTTTTATAGGGGAAGGCGTCAATTCCTTTTTATTTGGCGTTTTTGGGTTATTTGCACTTATTGAATGTATTATGTGTATGTATTTTGGCGTTACGATGGTTATCGGCAAAAGCATAAACGTTTCAAAAAAGGTATCAACAATAGCATCACTCGGGCTTGTTGCCATAATACTATTAGTACACGGCGCAACGACTGCGTCAATAGCAGGACACGGCTACGGAAAGTATTTGGGCGAATGTTATCGTATGGCAAGTGGTGGAATTCGTGGTGCGTCTGGTGGTGGTTTAGTCATAGGCGTTATCGCCTATCCGTTGATGAAGCTTTTTACACCGATAGGATTTTATATAATCACTTCGGTCGCAATTATAGGCGACGTGCTGTGGCTTGTAAAAATTATTAAAGACAAAAACGCAACTAATACTGTAGTTCAAAGACAAACCATTGAAACACCTGTTAGTGAAAATATTACTTCGCAACCCGTTGCAGATGAAAGAGAGCCTGTTACTAACGATATATTTGCAGGGACGGGGTTAGGGCTTAATCAAAACGTTCCAAAAAGAAATAACCTTAACATTGCCAACGGCGCTATGTTTAGCACGCTTGGAAAAAGAGAGCAATCTACTGAGGTTAAACTTAACGTTTCAGAAAAAGGTTTAAACGTTGCAAGTCAAATTAACGCACAAAAATTTACGCCTATGGATATGCCGTCGGCTACGGCAGATATGCGCAGTAAAATTGAGTATATTAAAACACCTCAACCACTCGACGTTGAAAGAACTTTAAGGGGTTATACTCCTGCATCAAAAGTGGACGTTTCTGAAATTCCTACAGCATCAATTTCAAAGGAAATTAAAAGGGAAGATTTAAGTAGCGATTACACTAATAGTTATGACGTTAGCAAGAGAACTATATTCAACGACTTTTCGGACGCTGTTGTAAGCACGGGTAACGACTTTGATTTTGATGATTTTTCTGAAAAGGAAAAAGAAACTACAAATCCACTACACGTTGAAAGACCTGTAAATCCACTTTATTCGACGGTGATTAAGCCTAAAATAGAAAGCGATAATGAAAATTCGCCTGTTATTGAAAAACCTATCGAACAAAAGATGGACGAATTTTTTGAAACGGAAGACAATCAAAACGACGTTCAATATAATTTTGAGGGAGAAAACGCTCCAGATGTTATAGACGCTGACAAATCTGGCGAAATTATTGAAAAAAATGAGCCGTCCACCGTTTTTGAAAGAGAGCCGATTATAGAAGATACGTCTTTGCCGATTGAAAACGAAAAATCGGTTGAAGATTTGTTTAAGGAAGTTTACGGAGAGCCTGAAACCTTTGTTGAAACAATTCCTGAAGAAAAACCAAAGAGAGAATATGCTCCACGTGATAGGGCTGAAAAAAGCCGTGTAATAGATTACGTTGGCAATATAAATCGCCCAAAAAGCCCACTTTTAGTAAATAAAACTACTGTGGAAGATACAAAAGAAAAGGTTGAAGAAAAACCGAAGGAAGTAGAGCCTATTAATAGACCGTACTTTACGCCACCGTTAACTTATCTTGTAGACCATAGTATAGGCGTTAAGGCTGCTGAAGAAGACCACCCTGGCAACCTTGTTAAAATAGAACAAACGTTGAGTGCTTTAGGCATACCTGCAACGGGTGTATCATTTGTGCAAGGTCCGTCTATCACAAGGTATGAACTTTCCGTTCCTACTGGAATTCCACTTAGCCGTGTTTTAAGATACGATAGAGATTTGACAGGTGCTCTTGAATCGACTGACGGTGTGAGAATTTTAGCACCTATCCCAGGCAAAAACCTTATCGGCATAGAAGCTGCTAATAAAATTAGAGTTCCCGTTTCGTTAAGGGAAATTTTAGAAAAAACGCAAAATAAAGAACGCAAAAAATCTTCGCTTATGTTTGCTGTAGGCAAGAGCCTTATCGGTGAAGCGATTGAAGATAACCTTGCAAAAGGGCCACATTACCTTGTAGCAGGCGCAACGGGCTCGGGAAAGAGCGTGTTCTTAAACACTATGCTTATAAGCCTTATTATGCGTTATTCGCCTGAAGAATTAAAATTTATACTTGTCGATCCTAAAACGGTTGAATTTAGGTCGTATGAACATTTGCCACACCTTGTTACGGACGAAATTATTTCCGACCCTACGAAAGTTTTAGCAGTTCTTGACTGGGCTTACGAAGAAATGGAAAGAAGGTATAAAGTATTCCACGATTGTGGCAAAGCAGTCGTTGATATAAACGGATATAATGAATTTGTTGCAAGCGATACCGTTCAAAAGATGGCGCGTATTGTTATCGTTATCGACGAACTTGCCGACCTTATGCAATTTTGCAAGCGTGACCTTGAAAGGAAAATTTCTGCTTTGGCGGCAAAAGCAAGGTCTGCTGGTATTCATTTAGTTCTAGCTACCCAGCGTCCGTCGGTAGACGTTATTACGGGCGTTATTAAAGCAAACTTGCCGTCGCGTGTAGCATTTAAGGTTATGGGACAACCTGACTCTATGACCATTTTAGGTGAAAGTGGCGCTGAAAAACTTTTAGGCAACGGAGATATGCTTTATAAAAACTCTGGTATGCCAAACTACGAAAGATATCAAGGCGCGTTCATCACGGCAAAGGAAACAAACGAAATCGTAGATTATATTATTAAAAATAATAAGGCATACTTTAACGACGAGCTTGCTAAATATTTAGAAGATGCCGTTAACCCACCTGTGCCTGAAAAGAGCGCAGTAAACGGAACGGGTATCGGTAGTGAGGCTGACGATAGTTTATTCGTACAAGCGCTTGCCTACGTTATTGAAGTTGGTGGTGCGTCGATTTCGTCGTTACAAAGACGCTTTAGGATAGGTTTTTCAAAAGCAGGCAACTATATTGATAGGATGGCTGAACTTGGCTATATTTCAGGAAATGAAGGCTCTAAAGCAAGGAGAGTTCTCATTACCAAAGAAGAATTTGACGAACGTTATGGTTCTGAATATTAAGACGTACTAAAATTGAACGGATAATGACTGTTTGATTTTTTGGAGAATATATGTCGCAAATAATTAAAGTTGGCGTTATATCGCTCGGCTGTGATAAAAATAGGGTAGATACCGAAAAGATGCTTGCCGTACTTTCGGCAAAATACTCTTTAACAAGTGATATTACTGATGCCGACGTAGTTATAATTAATACCTGCGCATTTTTAGAAAGCGCACGCAAAGAGGCTTTAGATGAAATTTTAGGGACGGCGACTTTAAAAAGGGAAGGCAAACTAAAAAAACTTATTGTTACTGGTTGCTTACCCCAAAAATTTATCGACGAACTTTTCGACGAACTTATAGAAGTTGACGCATTTTTAGGCGTATCTGATTATGACAGACTTTTATACGTTTTAGATGAAGTTTTTCTTGGTAAAAGAGTTAACGCTGTAGGAACGCCTAAAGGTGAGGTCGGCACGGACAGAGTTTTAACTACGGGTGGTTACGCATATTTAAAAATTGCCGACGGGTGTTTTAACCGTTGCTCATATTGTTTAATTCCACACATACGTGGTAATTACAGGTCTGTTCCAAAAGACGATATTTTATGTGAAGTTGATAAATTAGGCGTCGTGGACGAACTTATTCTTGTTGCACAAGATACTACAAGATATGGTATCGACGTTAAGGACGGATATAATATTGTAAACTTAATACGCGATATTTCTTCAAAAGCAAACGTTAAAAGCATTAGGCTTTTATACTGTTATCCAGAAGGCGTTACGGATGAATTAATTAACGAATTCAAAACGAACGACAAATTAATTAAGTATATTGATATGCCACTGCAACACGCGTCTGACAAAATCTTAAAACTTATGCGTAGGCGTGGCAGTAAAGACGGATATCTAAAACTTATTGATAAACTAAAAAGTGAAGTTGAGGGAATTGCTATCCGTTCGACTTTTATTGCCGGCTTTCCTGGTGAAACGGATGAAGATTTTAGCGAATTAACTTCGTTTTTACAACAGGCAAAACTTTTTAACGCAGGGTTTTTTAAATATTCAAGAGAATATGGAACGCCTGCATACGACTTTGAGAATCAAGTTTCACAAAGAATTAAATATAACAGGGTGCGTAAACTTTATTCTTTACAGAAGAAAATTTCCAAGCAAAATCTTAAAGCGCTAGTAGGCAAAACGCTGACCGTGTATGCAGAAGGTTTTGACGATAATTCGTTTACATATTACGGTAGGGCGTATTTTAACGCTCCCGATATCGACGGCAAAGTTCTTTTTACTTCGCCAGAGCCTATTCAATATGGCAAGAATTATCAAGTTAAAGTGATTGATTGTACCGACTATGATGTTATCGCGTCGGTCATTAAATAAACACATTAAGGAGACTACATATGAATTTACCAAACAAACTATCTATTTTAAGAATTTTACTTATTCCAGTATTTACAGTATTTTTCTTTCTTCCACAAATTCCGTTTAATTACGTAATTTCAGCAAGTATCTTTGCTATTGCAGCAGCAACGGATTTTTTGGATGGACATATTGCAAGAAAGTATAATTTAGTTACAAATTTAGGAAAATTTATCGACCCTATCGCTGACAAAGCGTTGGTTGCAACGGCGCTTATTATTTTAATTACTCATCCTATCATCACGTTAGGTTATGCTGTTGGTTTTAACTGTACGGTTATTTTCAGCGTGGGCGTTGCTATAATTTTAGTAAGAGAACTTATGATAAGTGGTTTTAGAATGGTTGCAGCAAAGCAACAAGTCGTTCTTGCAGCAGACAAAATCGGCAAAGCAAAAACGTTTGTAACCGACTTTGCTATTGCGTTTTTACTTGTAGGGCTTGACCTTTGCTGTCTTGCACAAAAAATCGTATTAATTATCGGTTACGTTTTATTCGCCGTAGGTGTAATTTTAACGGTAGTTTCAGGCGTTAATTACATTGTAAAAAATAAACAAATTTTAAAAGATAATTAATATATATGACAGACATTTGTCATATTAAACATTTATAATATTGATACAACGGTTAGATAAATTCAACCTTTGAATATAACAAACACAAGGAAAATAAAATGGACGAAAAGAAAGCAAAAGCACTTGAAAACGTGCTTGTACAAATTGAAAAACAATATGGCAAAGGCTCAATTATGCGCCTTGGAGAAGAGGCTGGTAAAGTTTCTATAGACGTTATTCCTTCAGGATGTCTTTCCCTTGACATTGCGTTGGGTATAGGTGGCTTTCCACGTGGTAGAATTATTGAAATTTACGGACCTGAATCTTCTGGTAAAACCACGGTGGCACTTCACGCTATTGCAGAGGCTCAAAAGAAGGGTGGTATAGCTGCGTTTATCGACGCTGAACACGCCCTTGATCCTGTTTATGCAAAAGCGCTTGGTGTAAATCTTGACGACCTTTACGTTTCGCAACCTGACACGGGCGAACAAGCGCTTGAAATTACAGACCAACTTGTTAGTTCCGGCGCTATTGATTTAATAGTAATCGACTCGGTTGCAGCGCTTACGCCAAAGGCAGAAATTGATGGTGAAATGGGTGATTCACACGTTGGTTTGCAGGCAAGACTTATGTCGCAAGCGTTAAGAAAGTTGGCAGGTGTAACAAACAAATCGCACACTTGCGTAATTTTTATCAACCAACTGCGTGAAAAGGTCGGCGTAATGTTTGGCAACCCAGAAACCACGCCTGGTGGTAAAGCATTAAAATTCTACGCAAGCATAAGGCTTGACGTAAGAAAAGGCGACGTTTTAAAAGACACGACTGGTCAAATAGGTAACAGAACGAAAGCGAAAGTTGTTAAAAACAAACTTGCGCCACCTTTTAAAGTTGCAGAATTTGACATTATATACGGCAAAGGCGTTTCTCGTGAAGGTTGTATCGTAGACCTTGGCGTTGAACACAATATTTTAGAAAAGAGTGGTGCTTGGTTCTCGTATAATGGCGAAAAAATCGGACAAGGCAGAGATAAGACGAAAGATTATTTAGCGTCTAATCCTGAAATTATGTCTGAAATCGAACTTAAAATTATCGAGGCTATAAAAGGCACGAATAAAGAAAGTATTTAATTAATTAAAAGAAGGGTATAATTTTTTCGTAAGTATTGACATACTTATTAAAAAGTTATACAATATATAGTAGTTAAAAGGCGGTTCCAACCGCTTAATATAGGAGGGCAGAATTATGCAAAACACAAATTTCGGCTCTCTGTTCTTGATGAATGACGTAGTAGGTTTTGCTGCAATAGCCGTTGCAGCACTTGCTGTTGTTGTAATCTTATTGTTTTTCTTAAAATATCTCAGCGATAAAAAGAAAATCGGCTCCACACAGGAGCGTATAGCAAAAATGCTTGAAGATGCTGATGCACAAAGCAAAATAATTAAAAAAGAGGCTATATTAGAAGCAAAAGAACAGGAGCTTAAACTCCGCAACGAATTCGAACGTGAATGTAAAGAAAAAACTTCGGAAATTAAACGTGCGGAAAACAGAATTCAGCAAAAAGAAGATGCGGTTACACGCCGTATGGAAGAGCTTTCTGTTGAACAACACGCTTTACAGGAAAAGCATAAAGAACTAAATAAAAAACTTGAGGACATTAACAAACAGCACGAAACAATGCTTATTCAGCTTGAAAGAATTGCTCAAATGTCCAAAGAAGAGGCAAAGACAGAACTTGTAAACACTATTGAAGAGGATGCAAAAAAGGACGCTGCCGTACTTGTTCGTCAAATTGAAGCGACAGCTAAAGAAGAGGCTGATAAAAAAGCAAAAGAGATTATCGGTCTTGCTATTCAAAAGTGTTCTACAGAACAAGCGTCTGAACTTACCGTTTCAGTCGTGCCACTTCCTAACGACGATATGAAGGCTCGTATTATCGGTAGAGAGGGTAGAAATATTAGAACGCTTGAAAACGCTACGGGTATAGAACTTATTATCGACGACACGCCTGAAGTTGTAATCGTTTCAGGTTTTGACCCTGTTAGAAGAGAGATTGCAAGAGTTGCTCTTGAAAAACTTATTGCAGACGGTAGAATTCATCCAGCGCGTATTGAAGAAACGGTTGAAAAAGTTAAGAAGGAAATTGAACAGCAAATTAAAGAAGCAGGCGAAGCCGCTATGTTTGAATGTGGAATATTCGGCTTGCATCCTGAAATTATTAAGACACTCGGTAGACTTAAGTTTAGAACTAGTTACGGTCAAAACGTATTAAAACATTCTATTGAAGTTGCTCATTTAGCAGGCGTAATGGCTGCAGAACTTGGCGTTGACGTAATGCTTGCAAAAAGAGCAGGTCTTTTACACGATTTGGGCAAAGCCGTTGACTTCGAAATTGAAGGAACGCATATGCAAATCGGTGGCGATATTGCTAAAAAGTATAAGGAAAACGGCGCCGTTATAAATGCGATTTTAGCGCACCATGGCGACGTAGAACCTAAAACGATTGAAGCCATTTTAGTGCAAGCAGCTGACTCTATTTCTGGGGCAAGACCTGGCGCAAGACGTGAAACTACAACTAACTACATCAAGCGTTTACAAAAACTTGAAGAACTTGCTGGCGACTTTAAGGGCGTTGATAATTGTTACGCAATTCAAGCCGGTAGGGAAATTCGTGTTATTGTTAAACCTGAACAAGTTACTGATGCAGAAGCGTTATTCCTTGCAAAAGATATTGCTAAAAAGATTGAGCAGGAACTTGAATATCCTGGTCAAATTAAAGTTAACGTTATACGTGAAACTAGGGCAACTGAATTCGCTAAATAATTTAATTAAATCAAAAAAGACTGCTACGGCAGTCTTTTTTTTGTTATATTATTTTTTTGATTTTTAAATATGCAAACAACGCAAGTATCATTACTACTACGCTAACCGAAGTGATAACAACTATATTTTTATTAGCATCATCAGTAACGTTTGGTAGCGTTTCGGGAGTAACGGTCGTGTCATTTTCGTCCATATAAGGTGGCTCTATATCTACTGACGGTGGTAAAACCTCTACTGACGGTGGCAAAGTTTCTACTATAGGAGGTTTACTGTCAGGTAAGGTATTAACAATATTTTCGTCGTGTAAATAGACTAAATATTCGCCAGATAAATATCCAACCATGCCATCAATAGTTGCTTTTGCAAAACCGTTGGACCAAGCGCTAACAATAACGTAATCGCCCTTGTATGCTTTTCCTATAATATTCCCGTTTGGTGAACTTCTTACGTTTAACGTATTAGTGGTTACAAAATATCTACCAACTTGCAATGTGGAAAAATCTATAAAATTTTTCCCCTTACTATATTTTGGGGTAGCGTATGCTGAAATTCGCGAATAGTTTAGCGAATATGATTTTTTTACAACCCCACCTGCGCCGTTATAACCCGTTTGGCTGGCGTTACCTTCGACGGTGTAAACTTTGTCGTCGTCGGCATAGATAACAAGTCCTACGTGTGAATAAAGGTTTGTTCCAGTAGAATTCTTAAAGAAAATCAAATCGCCAGTTTTAGGGCTGTATGAAAGTGGTTTACTGACGATTGCGCCAGCTTTTTTAAGGTTTTCAACTAACGTATGGCAACCGGGTGCATTGCCTCCATAAGCAGATTTTGGTACGCTTGCATGCGTTAGTGACCAACTGACAAAAGACGAACACCAAGCGTATGCGTAACCGTCGTTTTGATATCCACTTAAAGGGCCTGTAATACGAGTATATTCAACGTAGTTTTTACTGCCGTTTAAATTATATCCGTTAAGGTCGGACTTTGAATTTCCTTCGTGATAACCAACTTGTGATAGCGCGACTAAAACTGTATTTGTTGCTTGATCGTCTGTCAGTTTAAGGTTGGATAAATTTTCGTAATATATGCTGTTTTTGTAGGCGTTAGATGCCGTATGCTTTAAGTTAAGCGCACGCGCTTTGGTTACGTCTTCACAAAAAATATTCGGGAAAACGGCAACCAAAAAAGCCGTCAAAATAAATTTAATCGGTTTTTTCATTTGTGTATTCTCCTCAATATTTACTGAATAAATTATATCATTTTTTATATATACAGTAAAGAGGGAAACGTTAGATTTTTTCAGGTAATTTTTACCAAAAAAAAGCCCCTAAATAGGGGCTAAATTACAAATTTATTTTAACGTTGCAAGCATAACGGCTTTAATTGTATGCATTCTATTTTCTGCCTCGTCAAAGACGATAGAATTTTCGCTTTCAAACACCTCGTCAGTAACTTCAAGCGCATCTAAACCAAACTTGTCGTAAACGTCTTTGCCGATTGTTGTTTTAAGGTCGTGGAAGGCAGGTAAACAATGCATAAATTTACATTGTAAGCCAGCATTGTCCATAATTTTTTTATTGACCTGGTATGGCAATAAATCGTTAATACGTTCTTGCCAAATTTCGGACGGTTCACCCATAGAAACCCAAACGTCAGTATATATAACGTCAGCGTTTTTGGTGGCTTTTATAGGATCGGTTTCAAATTCTAAAACTGCGCCCGTGTCTTTGGCAATTTCTACGCATTTTTCAACAAGGTCGCCGTTAGGGAAGTATTTTTCAGGCGCGCATGCAACAAAGTGCATACCCATTTTTGCGCAACCAACCATAAGGGAATTACCCATATTGTATCTCGCATCACCCATATAAACAAGCTTTTTACCTTTAAGAGAGCCAAAATGCTCCTTAATAGTTAAAAAGTCTGCTAAAATTTGTGTTGGGTGGAATTCGTTAGTTAAACCGTTCCAAACAGGTACGCCAGCAAATTTTGCAAGTTCCTCAACGATTTCTTGTCCGTAGCCACGGTATTCAATACCGTCGAACATTCTTCCTAAAACCCTTGCTGTATCTGCAATACTTTCTTTTTTGCCGATTTGTGAACCACTTGGATCTAAATATACTGGGTGCATACCTAGGTCGGATGCAGCAACTTCAAAACTACAACGTGTACGCGTGCTTGTTTTCTCAAAAATCAAAGCAATGTTTTTGCCAACAAGTTCTCTATGCAACACGCCGTCTTTTTTTTGTTGTTTAAGCTTTGATGCTAAATTTATAAGATAATCTATTTCTTCTGGCGTGTAGTCCAAAAGTTTCAAAAAGTGTCTACCTTTTAAGTTCATAATTCACCTATTCATTAATTACGTCTATCAAAATAGAAATTGCTTTTTTTAATAAATCAAAATCAATATTAAGAGCCGGTAAAAGTCTAATTTTATCCTTTGCTGTTAGACAAAGAACACCCCTTTTTACACATTCATTAACGACGTCTTTGCTGTCTTTTGTCGTCTTAATGCCAAGCATAAGCCCTAATCCCGTTACAGATACAACGTTTTTGCATTTAGAAAGTTCATTTTTAATAAATTCGCTTTTTGACACGATTTCGCCTAGAACGGTATCGTCAAGTCGCTCCAAAACGTTGATTGCACCTACCGAACAAACAGGGTTGCCACCGTACGTAGATCCGTGTGATGACGGAACAAGCGTGTCTTTAACCTTTTCGCCCATAATGCATGCGCCGATAGGAAGTCCACCACCAAGCCCTTTCGCTGTGGTAACAACGTCAGGTAAAACGTCATAATAAAAATACGCGTAAAGTTTACCCGTTCTACCGTTGCCAGTTTGAACTTCGTCAACGATAAGTAAAATATCGTTTTTATCGCAGACGTCTTTAATAGCCTTCATAAATTCTTTCGAAACGGGGTTTACACCACCTTCGCCTTGAACACATTCAAGCATAATAGCGCAAACGGTATTGTTTTTAACAAGCTCGTTAAGCTCTGTTACGTTTCCGTTTTCAAGATATAAAAAGCCGTCGGTAAGGGGCAGGAAAGACTTGTGGAAAACTTCTTGACCAGTTGCTGCAAGGGTAGTTAGCGTTCTACCGTGAAAGCTGTTTTTAAGGGTGATAATTTTAGCGTTTTTAATTCCTTTATCTTCGGCGTATTTTCTAGCGACTTTTATAGCGCATTCGTTAGCCTCTGCACCGGAATTAGTAAAGAAAACATTTTTTAGCCCCGTTCTCTCACATAAAATGCTTGCCAGCTTTGCGCAAGGTTCTGTGTAATAAAGGTTAGAAGTGTGCTGAATTTTATTAAGTTGATCGGTAACGGCATTTATCCACTCTGTGTCGCTGTATCCAAACGCTGTAACGCCTATCCCCGTGCCTAAATCAATATATTCTTTACCATATACGTCGTATAAAAGAGAACCTTTGCCGTGTGATACTTCAATAGGAAATCTATTATAGGTATTAGCGACGTAGGTTTTATCAAGCGCAATAATATTAGTCATTTTTATTCCCCATAATCATTGTACCGGCACCCTCGTCGGTTAATATTTCCATAAGAATTGAATGTGGAACGCGCCCATCCATAATTACAACGTTTTCAACACCGTGATTGATGGCGTCTATACAACACTCCACTTTAGGTATCATCCCACCTGAAATAACGCCGTCTTGTTTAAGTTTATCTGCCTCTGTAATGGTCATATGTGGAATAAGTGTAGTAGGGTCGTTTTTATCCATTAAAATGCCGTCAATGTCGGTCATCATAATAAGTCTTTCAGCTTTTAACGCACCTGCAATTCTTGCTGCAGCCGTGTCTCCGTTTATATTATAAACGTTGCCGTCTTTATCACTTGCAACGGTAGAAATAACAGGGATATAGCCTTTGCCTAAAAGGTCATCAACAGGTGTAATATTAACGTTAGTGATATTACCTACGTAGCCTAATTTTTCGTCTTTCATTTCTGCGCTAATAAGCCCACCGTCAATGCCAGAAATACCCATTGCGTTGCCACCCTTGCTTTCAAGGAAAGAAACGAGTGATTTATTGACTTTGCCAGCCAAAACCATTTGAACGATATCAACAGTTTCTTTATCGGTAACGCGTAAACCGTCAACAAAAACGGCTTTTTTGCCTAACTTTTGCATAAGTTCTGAAATTTCAGGCCCACCACCGTGAACAAGTACGATTTTTACTCCGATAAGCCACAATAAAACGATATCTTCCATAACTTGTTCTTTAAGTTGGTCGTTAATCATAGCGTTACCACCGTATTTTACTACTACGATTTTACCGTTATAACGCTTAATGTAGGGAAGTGCTTGTGTTAAAACTTCTGCTCTTTGTAAATTTGAAAAATGTTTGTCCATTGTATTCTCCGTAATTAAGTACGATAATCTCCGTTAATTTTAACGTAATCGTACGTCAAATCGCAACCCCAAGCGGTTGAATTATATTCTCCGTCGTTTAAGTTAACTAAAATATTAATTTCATTTTCTAATAAAATATCTTTTGCAATTTCTTCGCTAAAATCTACGCCAGCGCCGTCTTTACATACGACTATAACGCCTTTTTTAGATTTGAATGCAACGTCAATTTTATTAACGTCAACGTCAGCACCACTGTAACCGATTGCGCAAAGAACACGTCCCCAGTTAGCATCAGCACCAAACATTGCCGCTTTAAGAAGAGAAGAGCATATTACGCTTTTAGCAACTGTCTTTGCAACGCTTAACGTTTTACCACCAGTAACGTTACATTCAAGTAACTTTGTTGCACCTTCGCCATCTCCTGCAATCATTCTGCATAGATTAACCGTAACGGTATTTAAAGCCTTCATAAAGACTTCAAAATCTTTTCCGTCGGCAGTAATTTGGTCGTTTTTCGCCATACCGTTAGCAATAATCGATACCATATCATTAGTAGAAGTATCCCCGTCAATGCTGACCATATTAAAGGTGTTTGCGATATCACCAGACAAGGCTTTTTGTAGCATTTTTGGCGAAATATTAACGTCGGTTGTTATAAATACAAGCATTGTTGCCATATTAGGGTGTATCATACCACTACCTTTAGCAATACCACCTATACGGCACGTTTTGTCGCCTATATTAAATTCTACGGCAACTTCCTTTTCAATCGTATCGGTAGTCATAATTGCTTCGGCAGCATGTTTGCCACCATCAAAAGATAGCCCAGATACAAGGTCTGGAATACCATTTTTAATAGGCGTGATATCAAGTGGTTGTCCGATAACCCCAGTTGATGCAATAATAATATCGTTTTTATCTATTTTTAAATTTTCAGATAATATTTGACAAGTGTTTTCAGCAACTTCAACACCGTTTGCGTTGCAAGTGTTTGCGTTGCCACTATTGCAAATCATTGCTTGAGCGTATCCGTTTGAAATATTATTTTTAGTAACGGCGATAGGCGCGCCTTTAACAAGATTAGTGGTATATACTGCAGCAGCAGAGCCTAAAACTTCACTATAAATAAGCGCTAAATCACGCTTGGTGCGATTTTTTCTGATACCACAATGAATTCCGTTAGCCATAAAACCTTTAGCAGCGCATACGCCACCTTGAATAAGTTTCATACTTTCTCCTTTATAAGTCAAGTCCCAAGGTTTCGTCCACCCCGAGAATAATGTTCATATTTTGTAAAGCCGCGCCAGACGCACCTTTTCCAAGGTTGTCAAAGCGTGAAACAAGTAAAATTCGTTCTTCGTTTCCAAAAACGGATATTTGCATACCGTCAGAACCACTCATAGCGTTTGCCGATAAAAATCCGTCTTCGTGTTCGTCAACGTAACGCACTATTTTGCCTGTATAATACTCTTTAAACACTTTTTTAACGTCGTCTATCGTCCCGTTAATATCTGAAGAAAAAAGTGGAACGGTAACTTCCATACCACGTGCGTAGTCGGATACGATAGGGCAGAAAATAGGCAAGTTATTAAGTCCGGTAATTTTAGACATTTCAGGCAAGTGCTTATGATTTTGCGTAAGCCCGTATTGACGTGGCGCGTCCAAAAGGGGAGAACGGTTTGAATTTTCGTACCCCTCAATCATTTTTTTGCCACCACCAGTATAGCCTGTAACCGAAAAACAGGTAAGTTTAGCGTCTTTACTTAATAAACCTTTGTCAATAAGTGGTTTAACAAGTGCAATAAAACCACTTGCGTGACAGCCAGGATTAGCAATAAATCTTGAAGACGCTATTTTATCCTTTAACCCAAGTTCTGAAAATCCGTACGTCCAATCTGGATTTGTACGGTGGGCAGTAGAAGTGTCTATAATTTTAACGTTTTCATTTTTAACCAAAGACACAGCCTCGATTGCCGCTGTATCTGGGAGGCATAAAAATACCACGTCGGCTGAATTTATCGCCTTTTCCCTTTCGCAAACGTCTTTTCTTTTTTCGTCGGGCAAGGTAATTAATTCAACGTCGGCTCTTTTAGATAATCTATCAAATATTTTTAATCCGGTAGTGCCTGCGCTACCGTCTATGAATACCTTATACATTTTGTAATTTTTCCTTAACGAAGGCAAGTTGTTTTTCAACCGATTTAACGGAAGTTCCCCCTTCGGAAATACGCTTATTTACGCACGTTTTTAGACTAATTTCGTCATAAACGTCGCTTTCAAAAAGTTCGCTAAACGATTTGTAATTTTCAATAGGGTAGTTGTCAAGAACTAAACCTTTACTGATACAATCGGCAACAATTTGCCCACAAATTTTATAAGCCGTTCTAAAAGGCATACCTTTTTTTACAAGGTAGTCGGCAAGGTCGGTTGCGTTAATAAAGCCACCGTTTGCCGCTTTTAACATATTTTCCTTAATGACGCGCATTGTGCAAACCATAGGAGCAAATACGTCAAGGCACATTTTAATGGTATCTACTGCATCAAAAAGCCCTTCTTTATCTTCTTGCATATCTTTGTTGTAAGCAAGGGGAAGTCCTTTTAAGGTTGTAAGCATACCCATAAGGTCGCCGTAAACCCTACCAGTTTTACCACGGACAAGTTCTGCCATGTCGGAATTTTTCTTTTGAGGCATAATAGAAGAGCCCGTCGTAAATGCATCTGAAAGTTCTACAAATTTAAATTCCCAACTTGACCAAAGGATAATTTCTTCAGAAAGTCTTGATAAATGCATCATTAATAAAGACGCGCAAGATAAAAATTCTACGCAAAAATCTCTATCGGAAACGCCGTCAAGACTATTGAGCGAAATTGATGAAAACCCGAGTTTTTTAGCTTCAAAATATCTATCCGTGTCGTAAGTAGTGCCGGCTAATGCGCAACAGCCGATAGGTGAGCAATCGGTGCGCTTAAAACAGTCGTTAAATCTATCAATATCCCTTAAAAGCATCATAGCGTATGCCATTAAATGATGTCCAAACGTTACAGGCTGCGCACGTTGAAGGTGAGTATAACCAGGCATAATGGTAGACTTGTGTTCTTCGGCTTGATTATATAACGCCTCAATAAGCGCTTTTATTTTTGAAACGACGTTTTTAATTTCCTTTTTAACGTACATTCTCATATCAAGCGCAACTTGGTCGTTACGGCTTCTTGCCGTATGCAACTTTTTGCCAACGTCGCCTATTTTTGCCGTTAAAATTTGTTCGATAAACATATGTATATCTTCGGCGTCGTAGTCGATTGTAATTTTGCCTGATTTAAGGTCGTCAAGAATTTCCGAAAGAGCAGAGATTAACAATTCGCTATCTTCTTTAGAAATGATATTTTTAGCGCCAAGCATTGCAGCGTGCGCAATACTACCAGTTACGTCTTCAACGTAAAGACGGCTATCAAATTTGATTGAAGAATTAAAGTCGTCTGCAATTTTATCCGTTAAGCCGTCGGTACGGCCAGTCCACATTTTTGCCATAGTTTTCCCTTATTTATATAATATAAATCTCTAAATATAAGTATGTCCTGCAAGAGTATAACCTCTGGCAGGACAAAAAGTCAAATAAATTCAATAAGAATTATTTATTTTTTTGATTTACCATTGCTTGAACTTTAATAGGTAATCCAAAGAGTTCTATAAAACCACCAGCGTCAGCCTGATTATAATCGCTTTCGCCAAATGTAGCAATCTCTTCACTATAAAGTGAATAATCACTCCATACGCCTGCGTTAATCATATTGCCTTTATAAAGTTTTAAGCGTACTTTACCAGTAACTTTTTCTTGTGTTTTATCAACAAATGCCGCTAATGCTTCACGAAGTGGGGTAAACCATTGACCGTTATAAACAAGTTCACCATAAGTGATGGCAAGTTTTTGCTTTTCGTGCATTGTGTATTTATCAAGACATAACGTTTCTAATACGCTGTGCGCTTTGTAAAGTATAGTGCCACCAGGCGTTTCATACACGCCACGGCATTTCATACCAACAAGACGGTTTTCAACAATATCAAGTATACCTATACCGTTAGCGCCACCGATTTTGTTAAGAGAAAGAATAATATTCTTTGCGCTCATCTTTTCGCCGTTAAGAGCAACAGGAATACCCTTGTCAAAATCAATTTCAATATATGTTGGCGTATCTGGTGCGTCGATAGGGGAAACACCGAGTTCTAAAAAGCCTTTCTTTTCATAAGTAGGTTCGTTGCCTGTATCTTCAAGGTCTAAACCCTCGTGCGATAAGTGCCAAAGGTTTTTGTCTTTTGAATAGTTTGTTTCACGACTAATTTTGAGAGGAACGTTATGCGCTTCAGCATAATCAATTTCTTCTTCACGCGATTTAATATTCCATTCACGCCAAGGTGCAATAATAGGCATTTCAGGAGCAAAGTTTTTTATAGCAAGTTCAAAACGAACTTGGTCGTTGCCTTTACCCGTACAACCGTGTGCAATAGCGTCTGCGCCTTCTTTAATAGCAATTTCTACAAGCGCTTTTGCAATACATGGACGAGCGTGGCTTGTACCTAAAAGATAATCTTCATAAATAGCACCAGCTTTTACGCAAGGAATTATATAATTATCTACGTAATCATCCGTTAAATCAAGACAGTAAAGCTTTGATGCGCCTGTTTTTAACGCCTTTTCTTCAAGCCCGTCAAGTTCGTCTGCTTGTCCTACGTTGCCAGCAACAGCAATAACTTCACAATTATTATAATTTTCTTTAAGCCAAGGAATAATGATAGACGTATCAAGTCCACCAGAGTATGCTAATACAACTTTTTTGATATCTTTCTTTTCCATATAAGTTCTCCTAATGTTTTCGTATGGCTTAATTATATTCTTTTGATTTTTGATTGTCAAACATTTTTATGTATAATTTTTTAATAAATTCAAAAAATTTTTTAAAATAATTTCAAATAATGTATAAAATAGTGAATAAAACAATAAATCATACATTAACATGTATTTGCTGTATTTTTACCAATAAATAAGTTTTATTTTGATAAATTATAGCATTTTTCTTTTTGGTTAATTTTAGCATTTTTTTGTAAAATTTGAAGATATGTTTTTACATTACAATATCGTTTATGTAAATAATTATTAATTTTAATTAAATTATAAAAAAAAGTTGAAAAATGCTG
>JAZNVV010000067.1:0-8418 GCA_045593005.1 Christensenellaceae bacterium
GCCAAACGGCAATTTATTCCACAAAATAAAATTGAGCAAGTTATTTTAATTAGTCGCAAGTCGAAGTGGCGAACGCAGTATTGCGAAGTTTATATATCTAATTTTTATGGTTTAGAAACAAACGTGAGTAGACTCAACAAATTGTGGAATAAGTTAGACCGTCTGGTCAACGAAGTCCATAATGCAGTCAGTAAACGACCTCAAGCAAAGTTTATAAACAATAAAAAAGGACTGCAATCGCAGTCCTTTTTCTAACTATGCTTCTTTAGGGTAAACGCTAACCTTTGTACCGGTTTTGCCTACTCTTTCAAATTTTACAACGCCATCAATAAGTGCGAATAACGTATCGTCCTTACCCATGCCAACGTTGTTGCCGGCCTTCATTCTTGAACCTCTTTGACGAACGAGAATGTTACCTGCTAAAACTGACTGGCCGTCAGCCTTTTTAGCGCCAAGACGCTTTGCTTCGCTGTCTCTGCCGTTTTTCGTGCTACCGCCACCTTTGTGGTGCGCAAATAATCTGAATAAAATCATACCAACGTCCTCCTATCCTTATTTAGCAGCAAATTCAACAACCTTAACTTTTGTATATGGTTGTCTGTGGCCTTGCTTCTTTCTTTCGTTCTTCTTTGCTTTGTACTTGAAGACGATGATTTTCTTATCCTTGCCTTGTTCTACAACTTCACAAATTGCTTTGAATGCTGATGCTTCTTCAGCAACTTTGATGCCGTTTTCGTCAGCGAGCATAACAACGTCAAGTTCAACCTTATCGCCTACGTTAGCGTTAAGTTTTTCGAGTTTGAGTGTTGCGCCGACTTCTGCTTTGTACTGCTTGTTACCGTTATCTACGATTGCGTACATTGTTTTTGTCCTCCTCTAAACCAGTCTCGCCGAAATATTAAGGCGTGCAAAATTTTTGCAACTTAAAATAAACCTTTTCGTGCGGCTCGAATACTATTCTATTATAACTGAATATTTTTGTCAACCGTTTTAACACCCTTTTTTATTTAAATAATACAGTTTTTCAGCCTTTTTCTGAATAAAACCTATTTTTTTGAACATACTTTAAGCAATAGGAGAATTATTATGGAAAACGAAAAAATAAACGCTCACGCACTAAACGAAATGTTTCAAAACGCGCATATTGCAATGCAGTCAATATCTAACCTTTCGCCAGAAGTCAAAGATAACGACGTCAAGGAAGAACTTTTAACCGAATACGACCAGTATGAAAAGTTCATAGGCGAACTTTCGGCCTATATGACACAAAAAGGCTTAAAACCCGAAGATATAGGCGTTATGAAAAAGGCTATGCTCTGGGGCTCTATAAAGATGAAAACTTTAACGGGTGCTGACAAAAGCAAGGTTGCAGATATGATGATTAAGGGCGCAACTATGGGTATAACCGAACTAACGTCCCTTAAAAACGACGGCAATATGAGTGAAGAAACTTCTTCCCTATTAGATAAACTTTTAGAAATCGAAGAAAGTTCTATCAAAAGACTTAAAGAATTTTTATAATTTTTTAACTTTTATTCAAAAATATTTACAATTTGGTCAACTTTCACACTACCGTTGACACTAATTTATCACCAAAATAAATTAAAGCCGTGAGTTTACTTTACTTTACGGCTTTTTTAATATACAATTAAGTTATGGAAAATTTATGTGCGTTATGCCCTAACGATTGCAAAATTAACCGTGGTGATAAATTAGGTTTTTGTGGCGTGGGCGATAAAATTAAAATTGCTAAATATTATCCACATATGTTTGAAGAACCACCTGTTTCCGGCACAAAAGGAAGTGGAACAATCTTTTTTTGTGGGTGTAGTTTAAAGTGCGTTTTTTGCCAAAACTACAAAGTTTCACGCAGTAAAACGGGCAAGGAAATTACTACAAAAGAACTTGCCAAAATTTTTAGAGAGCTTGAAGAATTAGGCGTACATAATATCAATCTTGTAAACCCAACGCACTACTGGGATAAAATTATCGACGCGCTAAAAATTTACCGACCGAATATTCCCATCCTTGCAAACACACACGGCTATGAACGCCTTGACGTATTAAATAAAGTTGCGCCCTATATCGACGTTTGGCTACCTGATATGAAGTATTTTTCGCCAGCGTTATCAATGCGTTACAGTAAAAAGTCAGATTATTTTGAAGTTGCGTCAAAAGCAATAGAATTTATGATTAATCATGCCTCCCCCGTTTACGAAGACGAGCTTATTAAAAAGGGCGTTATCGTCAGACACCTTATCTTGCCACAATCAGTTAGCGACAGCAAAAAAATAATCGACTGGTTTTTGCCGTTTAAAGATAGGGCGTCCATTTCCGTTATGAGCCAGTACACCCCCTTTGGTGAAATTGATAATTACCCTGAATTAAACCGTAAAATCACAAAAAGGGAATATAACTCTGTTGTAGATTACGCTTTATCGCTTGATATAACCGATATGTTTGTCCAAGAAGATTTAAGCGCTGACGAAAAGTATATTCCCACGTGGGATTTTTAGTAAATTTAATTGTTTAAGGTCGTGTTTGACACCAACGGTTGCCTAAAACACGACCTTTTTTGTTACAAAATTTCCATCACGGTTGAAACGCAAAGTAATAAATATAAAGTTGCTGAAACGTATTTAAGGCTATTTTCTACCCTTTCGTATAAAAATTTCCCCAGTAAAAAACCAAGTATAGACATTATAAAAGTTACTACTAATACGCTACTACAAACGTACAAAACCGTGCCTTTAGTTGCGACCAAAGTTATTCCCCCGACAAACGCATCTATCGACGTTATTACCGACTGACATATACATTTTTTTACGTCAATACCACCTGTTTGAACTTCCCTTTTTTCGATAAGTGAACTTATACACAACAAAAAGAATAACGTTGCAACGACAAATTCAAAATAAACGCCTTTTATTGCAACAAAACTTGCAAAAGTATATCCAACAAACGCAAACGTGCCGTGTAAAGTAGCAATTAGCAAAGCAACAAGCAGTTTATAAACGGGTTTTACCCTTTTATACGCAGTATAATTAGCCGTCATCATAACGAAAGCATCAAGCGAAAGTGCAAGTGAAACAGTCAAAATCTTAAGAATATCCATAATATTCACCATTAGTACAAAATAATTTTAGTTAATATAAAATATTAAGTTGTTTTAATATTATTTTTATGATATTATTAATAAAAAAGTTAATCGTTGGTGATTTATGGTGAACATAGGCAACGCTTGGGATGCCGTTTTATATGAAGATTTCTCTTCAGAAAACTATCTTGTCTTGCGTGAGTTTTTGAAAACTGAATATTCAACAAAGACTATTTATCCACCTATGTACGACATTTTTAACGCCCTTAAACTTACCCCACCTGAAAAGGTTAAGGCTGTTATTTTAGGGCAAGACCCTTACCATAACAAAGGTCAGGCTATGGGGCTTTCTTTCTCTGTTCCTGACGGCATAAAATTACCACCTTCGCTTGTCAATATTTATAAGGAATTGAAGTCAGACCTTAATATTGAGCCGGCAAAAGGTGGCAACTTAACAAAATGGGCAAAAGAGGGCGTCTTGCTTTTGAATACCGTGCTTACCGTTAGAGAGGGGTTTGCTAACTCTCACGCAAAAAAGGGATGGGAGGTTTTGACCGATTCAATCATAAAAAAACTTTCCGATACCTATAACGGTATAGCGTTTATATTATGGGGTGGTAACGCGCGCAGTAAAAAACCGTTAATTAATACGACAAAACATTTTATCGTTGAAAGCGCTCACCCAAGCCCTTTATCTGCGTATAACGGATTTTTTGGCAGTAAACCTTTTTCAAAGGTAAACGATTATCTTTTAAGCGTAAACAAAAAACCTATAGACTGGAATTTGAATATATGAAATACATTGTAATTTTAGGCGACGGAATGGCCGATTATAAAATTGAAGAATTAGGCAATAAAACTCCACTTTCCGTTGCTAACAAACCAACCATTGACAGTTTAGCAAGCAAGTCTGTAGTAGGCTTGTGTCAAACAATCCCTGCTAATATGAAACCTGGTAGCGACGTCGCTAACCTTGCAGTATTAGGCTATAACCCTGCACAATATTATACTGGCAGGTCCCCACTTGAAGCAGCAAGTATAGGCATTGACCTACTTGACACCGACGTTACTGCAAGGGCAAATCTTGTTACCCTTTCTGATGATGAAGTTTTTGAAAACAAGACTATGCTTGATTATAGCGCTGGGGAAATTTCAACTGCAGAAGCAAAGGAACTTATTTCTTATTTGGCAAAGCATTTAAATAACGACGAACTATCACTTTATTCTGGCGTTAGTTACCGTCATTGTCTTGTTGTTAAAAACGGCTCTATTGCAGGCGATCTTACCCCACCCCACGACATTTCTGGCAGGAAGATTGCTGAATATTTACCAAAATCTGCGTTAGGTCAAAAATACGTTGACCTTATGAAGCGCTCAACGAAACTTCTTGCAAATCATCCGATTAACGTCGAAAGGGTTAAAAAAGGCAAAAATCCTGCTACTTCACTTTGGTTTTGGGGAGAAGGGACTAAACCTATGCTCGACGACTTTGAAGATAAATTTGGCGTCAAAGGCGCAATGATAAGCGCTGTCGATTTACTTAAAGGTATTGCAAAACTTGCTGGCATGAAAAACATTGACGTTGACGGGGCTACAGGTAATTACGACACAAATTTTACCGGAAAAATGCAAGCGTGTCTTGACGCACTTAACGAAGTGGATTTTGTTTACGTACATATGGAAGCACCTGACGAATGTGGTCACCAAGGCAATCTTGAAAAGAAGATTTTTTCAATAGAGCAAATTAGCGAAAAGGTCGTTAAACCACTCATTGACAACTTAACGGCAAGGGGTGAGGATTTTTCACTTTTAATTATGCCAGACCATCCGACGCCTATTTGCTTAAAAACGCACGTTTCAGACCCTGTTCCTTATCTTTTATATAGGAGCAACGCTAAAATTGAAAGCATTGCAACTAAATATGACGAGGACAACGCAAAAGCAACGGGTATATTAAACGACGTCGGCTATTTGCTTATGAAAGAATTTTTACAAATAAAATAACTATAATTTAAGGAGTATTAATTATGAATATTTGGAAAGATATTGATAAGAAAAGAATTTCACCTAACGATTTTATTGCTTGTATTGAAATTGAGCAAGGCAGTAAAAACAAATACGAACTTGATAAAGAAACGGGTATGATTATCCTTGATAGAGTTTTGTACACGAGCACACACTATCCTATGAACTACGGATTTATTCCTCACACACTCTCTGGCGACGGCGACCCTCTTGACGTTTTTGTTTTATGTAGCCAACCTATTGAAAAGTTAAGCCTTGTTAGATGCTATCCTATCGGCGTTATATATATGACGGATAGGGACGAAACTGATGAAAAAATTATCGCTATTCCTTACGGCGACCCACAATATAACGGTTATAGAGATATTCACTCTCTTCCATTACATATCACCGACGAATTAAAACATTTCTTATCTGTTTATAAACAGCTTGAAAATAAGGAAGTTAAAGTTTTAGAAGTTGGCGATAATATGAGAGCAAGGCAAACAATTCAGGACAACATTGACGAATTTGAAAAAACTTTCCCTGAATATAAATAAATAGCATAAAAAAGCACCCCGTAGGGTGCTTTTTTTTTGTAAATACTTTATAATTGACAGCATTTTTGCCTAATATTTTTTAAGCTGTTTTAAAAATGTGCCACCTTTAAGAATTTATCTTATAATACTTTTGATAAGAATTCTTTAAGTCTTTCGTCTTTAGGGTTAGCAAAAAACTCTTCAGGCGTGTTTTCTTCTTTAATGATGCCTTCGTCCATAAAGAGAACTCTTGTAGCAACTTCCTTTGCAAAGCCCATTTCGTGCGTAACGACAACCATCGTCATGCCTTCGTCAGCAAGTTCCTTCATAAGTTGCAATACTTCCCCAACCATTTCAGGGTCTAATGCCGAAGTAGGCTCGTCAAAGAGCATAACGTCAGGCTTCATGTTTAGCGCGCGAACGATTGCAATACGTTGCTTTTGACCACCGGAAAGTGTAGATGGATAAGCGTCCTTTTTATCAAGTAAACCTATTCTATTAAGCAACTTTTCAGCATCTGCTATCGCTTCTTCTTTAGTCTTAAGTTTAAGTTGCGTAGGCGCTAAAATCATATTTTGCATTACGGTAAGGTTGTTGAATAAGTTAAACTGCTGGAACACCATGCCCATTTTTGCCCTACCACTATTAATGTTAATGCCGTGTTGGCTATTATATTCTTTAAGCGCTAATTTAAATTCTTTACCTTCTCTTTTTTCTTTAAGAAGGTCTTTTTCTTTTATATCTTTTATTATTGCAGTTTTTCGTTCGTCTTCGTTTAAGTGTGAATATTTAGGCGAATTAAACATCTTCTTAAAAGTATTTGATTTTTCAATAATATCAAAATGCAAATAAGGATCTGCTGGTGTCATTAAACCATCGTCAAGCCATACTTCACCATACGTTGGTTCTTCTAATAAATTCATACACCTTAAAAAAGTAGATTTACCCGAGCCTGAAGGTCCGATAATAACAACCTTTTCGCCAGGCTTAATATTATTACTTACGCATTTTAAGACCTCATGGTCGCCAAAAGATTTCGTAAGATTTTTTATGCTTAATATGTTTTCACTCATGATTCCACCTTTGCCTTACGTTTTTTCTTTTGAGCATAACTTGCCGTTCTTTTATCGCTTTTTGCAAAGATTTTTTCTATGATTCGAACAAGCAAAGATATTAAAAATACTAAAACAATGTAGATTATACCAAGAATTATATATGGGATTACGAATTCGTAAACTTGATTGCCCGTAGCAATAGTTCTTAACGCACTATATATATCTACAACCGTTATAAAACTTAAAACTGAAGTTTCTTTTATTAAAGTAATAAATTCGTTACCAAGCGTTGGTAAAATGTTTTTTATCGCTTGAGGAATAACTATTTTAATCATGGTTGTTCCATAACTTAATCCTACTGAACGACCTGCTTCCATCTGTCCAATATCTACTGAATTAATACCACCACGCATTATTTCCGATACATACGCACCAGAATTTAAACCGAAAATTATAATACCAACTGTTTCAGGATCAACTCCTGTTATCCCAATTAACGGCAATAAAACATAGTACGCTAAAAGCAATTGAACCATTATAGGCGTTCCTCTAAAAAATGCCGTATAAACAGAACATACTTTATCTAAAAATCTTACTATAAACTTATACTTTGGTGCAACTTTAACGGCAGCAATAAGTGTGCCAATGACAATACCGATAAGCAAACCCAAAACGGCGATTTTAACCGTCACTAAAAGCCCACTGCCAAGCATTTTCATAAAATTGTTATCATAATTGTTGTAAGATATTTTACTAATGAAAATATCCCATTTTACTGACCAATTCATATAATTTCCTTATCTTAATATAATTTCCCGCAACAGACGTTACGGGAAACTAAACATAAATTATTTAATTATTGTACGTTGTAAGAATTAACGATTGCAGCAGCAGGAGCGTTATCCACGATTACTGCATAAATGTTACCGTTAATTACATCGTTAGCAGCGATTGCTGCGGTGTCGTAAAACTTGCATTCAATATTTGAAAAATCACCAACGTAGTCTACTGCCGTAGTACCAGTTTGAACGCCAATCTTTTTACCAGATAAAGCTTTAAGCTTTTCTTCAACTGCAGAAGCGGTCGTTAAGCCGTCGAATTCAGTATTGTCACCCTTAACAATGATATTTAAAGATGCGTTATAGTATTTATCACTAAAAAGATAGCCTGAACGTTCTGCTGTAACAGTCATACCTGCCATACCTATATCAGCGTAACCTGCGTCAAGTGCTGGAAGAATTGCTTCGAAATCAATGTTCTTAATTATAAGTTCAAGACCATGTTTTTGCGCGTAACCTGCAGCAATTTCCATATCAACACCATAAATTTTACCATTGTCAACATATTCAAACGGTGAGAACGGAGCATTAGTTGCAACTACGAATTTGCCTGTGCCAATACTACCGGCTTCATTTGAGCCACTACCGTCGCCAACGTAATTGTAGCCAACTTTCGTGCCTTCACCTTCAAAATACTTTGCCATAATTGCGTCAAAAGTTCCGTTAGATTTAATTTCAGCAAGATATTCGTTAAAACTTGTTTGTAAAGATGTGTTGTCAAGCTTCATTGCGAACGCATATTCTTCTTCGGTTAATCCAATGTTAATAAGCTTTAATGCGTCTTCATCATCTTTTTTACCACAAGCAGTCGTGCCAAATAAACACGTTGCGCCAAGCATTAATGCAAGTAGCATTACAAATAATTTTTTCATATTAATCTCCTT
>JAZNVV010000068.1:0-5037 GCA_045593005.1 Christensenellaceae bacterium
CACTCTCTATTATCAATTATCTTTTTACAATTTTTTATAAAATAACTATTATCTTTAATAGAGCCTTCCCCTGCAGATGCCGTCATCATATTGACGTTGTAAGGGTTTGTAGAATATTTTATACTCATTAAATCGTTGATAATATTTTCGTTAGCAACGCCATAGCCAAGCCTTGCGCCAGCCATAGAACGTGACTTTGAAAAAGTTCTTGTAACTAAAAGATTATCGTATTTATTAATTAATGAAACACAACTTTCATTACCAAAATCAACGTAGGCTTCGTCAATTACAACAATTCTATTTTTATTAGATTGTAAAAGTTCTTCAATTTTTTTAATCGAAATATATTTACCGGTAGGGGCGTTAGGGTTTGCAATAAAAACCGTTCCATCAATTTTAGCGTATTTTGATAGGTCGATAGAAAAATCATCTTCTAACGAAACAGTTTTATAAGGCACGGAATTTATATCTGCAAATACTTTATAAAAACCATAGGTTATATCAGGGAAAATTGCAGGACTTTCTGTGTCACAAAACGCCATAAATGCAAAATTTAAGACTTCGTCGGAGCCGTTTGATAAGATAACGTTTTTACTTTCAACCCCTAAATTATCTGCAATAAGTTTAGTCAACTTTTTACAATCTGGATCGGGATAAAGTTTTAATTTTTTAGCTGACTTTTTTGCTAAACGAATAGCTTTTTTAGACGGTGGAAAAGGTGACTCGTTCGTATTTAATTTTATATATTCCTTATCCTTTGGCTGTTCACCAGGAACGTAAGGGACAAGGTTAGATAACTTTTGTGATAAAAATTTACTCATCTTCTTCAAATCTAACGACAGCAGAATATGCATGCGCCGTTAGTCCTTCTTTTTTAGCAAAATATTCAACGTCATAACAAACGGAATTCAATGCTTTTTTATCATAATAAATATATTGTGTCTTTTTTATAAAATCGTCAACGGAAAGTGGGCTTGAAAATCTTGCCGTGCCACTTGTTGGCAAAGTATGATTTGTGCCTGCAAAGTAATCACCCAACGCTTCAGGACAATTTTTGCCTAAAAATACCGAGCCTGCGTTTTTAATTTTATCAAGGTATATAAACGGATTATCTACGCAAATTTCAAGATGTTCAGGCGCAATTTCGTTTGCAACTTCTACTGCCCTATCAATACTTTCAGTAATTATAATTTTACCATAATTTTCAATAGAACTTTTAGCAATTTCATAGCGCTCTAATAAAGAAAGTTGCCTTTCAATTTCATTTGCAACTTTATAAGCAAATTCTTCACTATCGGTTATTAAAACAGCGCTTGCCATTTTATCGTGTTCAGCCTGTGATAAAAGGTCGGCTGCAATATCTTTTGCCCTGTTTGTTCCGTCAGCAATAACTAAAATTTCACTCGGGCCAGCAATCATATCTATTGATACAATGCCAAAAACCTGCTTTTTTGCTTCTGCAACGAAAGCGTTGCCAGGCCCAACTATTTTATCTACCTTTGGGATAGTTTCCGTTCCATATGCGAGCGCTGCAATGGCTTGCGCGCCACCAACCTTATAAATTTCGTCAACACCGGCAATATGCGCGGCTGCTAAAATTACAGGGTTTATTTTACCGTCTTTATTAGGTGGCGTAACCATAACAACCCTTTCGCAACCAGCGATTTTAGCAGGAATTGCATCCATCAAAACGGTGGACGGATACGCTGCCGTACCACCCGGAACGTAAAGACCTGCCCTTTCTATCGGGATAATCTTTTGTCCTGTAATTATACCGTTTTCTTCCTTTAATTCAAAACCGTTTCTTTTTTGCGCTTTGTGGAATTTTTCGATATTTTTAGCTGCTTTTTTAAGTATTTCAATAAATTCAGGCTCTACTAAAGTAATAGCGCTTAAAATTTCCTCTTCAGACACCTTAAAATTATTAATTTTTACTTTATCGAACTTTTCAGTATAAAAAGAAACTGCTTTATCACCGTTTTTTATGACGTTTTCAATAATCTCTCTAACAGGTAGCGAAACGTCAACGGGCGTAGAAACTGCCGAAAACACTTCACTACGATTTGTTACTGTATCTTTTATAATCTTAATCATAAATTCTCCGTTTGTTTAGAAAGACTTTCGACAATCTTTTCAATAATTTCGCTCTTAAACTTAAAGCCTGCCTTGTTCGCAATAAGTCGTGCGCTAATAGGCACAAACTTTTCAACTACTTCTAAATTGTTTTCTTTTAGCGTAGTGCCCGTTTCAACAATATCAACAATGACGTCGCTTAACCCTAAAATAGGCGCGATTTCGATAGAACCGTTAAGGTGGATAATGTCTATATCTCTACCCTGTGATGAATAGTAATTTTTAGCAATATTAGTAAATTTTGTCGCTACCGTTATAGTGCGATTTCTATCATCAACAAAGTCTTTTTTTGCGGCGATAGCCATACTGCATTTGCCGATTTTTAAGTCTAAAAGTTCATATACGTCGGGTTGATATTCAAGAAGTATATCTTTACCGGCAACACCGATATCAGCCGCACCACGTTCTACGTAAATTGCAACGTCAGACGGCTTTACCCAGAAATATCTTACCCCCCTTTCCTTGTTTTCAAAGATAAGTTTACGGTTATTTTCTTTAATAGACGGACAAGGGAAACCTGCCTTTTCAAACATATCGTAAACCTTTTCACCAAGTCTTCCTTTAGGTAGAGCAATATTAAGCATTTTAGTCATTGTTATTACCCCCTAATAAAGAAAGTTTTTCAAGCTCGTCAAGATAAACGGCAAACCCGATTGCCTTTTGCTTTTTATTCATTTTTGCCATAAGATTGTCGTATTGCCCACCCGATAAAATGCCTGCAGGAATACCTTCAATAAACCCTTTAAATGCAAAGCCGTTATAATACTTCATATCGTTTACGACTGAAAAATCTACTACAACTTTATCAATAACACCTTTTTTTGTTAAATCATTTAATATGTTTTTAAGTTCTAAAACACAATCCGAAGTAGTTTTATCAATAGCAAAAGCGTCCAAAAGTGGTAAAACCTTTTCAGCTGTGCCGTAAACGGTTACAAGTTTAGAAATAAGCTCCGTTTGCGACTTATCTAAGCCCTCACACTCACACACGTTAATAACGCCGTAAACGTTCTTTTCCCCTAAATATTTAAAAATACTTTCCTGTCCCTCGCTACTAATTCCAAACGCGTTAAAAACGCCCGACACTAATGATAAATGCGAAATTTCTAAAACGTTGTTTTTAGAAAGAGTATCAAGGCTTTTTTTAGCAAGGTATAAAACTTCACAAACGGTGTCTAATGAAACTTTGCCAAGCGCCTCAATACCAACTTGCATAATTTCCTTATAAGATTTTGTGCCTTTTGATACTCTGTAAACGTTCTCGTTATAATAAACCTTCATCAAATCGTCCGGCGCAATTTTGCTGTTTTTAATGATAGAAAGGGTTACGTCAGGCTTTAAAGCCATCAATCTACCGTCGGTATCCGTGAACGTAATAACGTTTTCAGAAACTAAAAAGTCCTTGTTTTTTACGTATAAATCATATTCCTCAAACTTCCTCATTTTGTACATTTTATAACCGTATTCATTATATAATGCCCTTAAAGTAAATATTGCAACCTCATTACGAGTTAAAACTTTTTGAAAATCCATATTAGCCAGCCTTATTTTTAATACTTTACCATTTTAGCACATTAAAGTGATAAAGTCAACTAAAATTTTATAAATATATTATAGCTATATAAATTAATTTCGTCAATTAAAATATATTATTATATAAAAATTAAAAGGACTGATAAATCAGTCCTTTTCTAATACTTTTTCCATAACTATTTTAAGTGGTTTTAATCCACGTTTAAGGTAAAACTGCATAGCAGGCTCGTTCATACACCAAACGTTAAGCGTAACGTGATAACAACCTATTTTTGTAGCATAGTCAATTACGTAATCATATAAAAGAGTGCCTACGTGTTTTCCACGACAATTTTCATCAACGCATAAGTCGTCAATATAAAGCGACTTCATATCGACAAGCGACGGGTTATTTTTAACTTCTTCAATAATGCAAAAACAGTAGCCGTAAACGACGTCTAAATTATCGACGGCAACAAAAACTGGCGTATTATTATCGCTAATTATTGATAAAATTTCATCATCATTATACTTTTTATTGCCTTTATTAAATATGTCTGGACGTCCAACTGAATGAACGTCGTGGACTTGATGTAACAATTCGTTTATGCGCGATAAGTCTTTTGGCAAAGCTCTTCTTATAGTCATATAGCACCTTCCTATACAAAAAATTATATCACTAATAAAACGTTATTGCAATAAAAAAGGCTTAAATACTTAAGCCTTTTTCTATTAAATTGTTATTGTGCTGTTACAGGGAACAACTGCGTTATCATACTAAAGCCACCTAAGTAGAAAGCACAGTAATCACTTTGAGCAATATTCAAGAAACTTGGATCTGTGGTTGGATCTGTAACTTTTTCAGTACCATTAAATATACCAATGCCACTAGGAGTACCCGTTGTTGGTTTACCGGCAGTTCCAACTGGAATTAACGCTCTGAGTGAATCTAAAGTATTAGAAGTTGCTACGTTAAGTGCAGTTATCTCCTCGTACTTTGTAGCAATACTTGCTATTTTACTTAATACTTCATCACCAAACGTTGTTGGATTATTAAATGGATCAGCAGATAAAATCTTATCAAGCACAATTGACTTACCATCAGCGTAATTATAGGTGAATTTACCTTGTGTTTGAACCTTACCGACTAATTCCGGAGCGCTTGGCCCGTCTGACATATTAAGCGCAATAAAGTTCATCTTACCTTTTCTATCTTCTTCCGTGCTTAAGAAAGATTTACCTAACGAATTAAACACAGAATCAAATAACTTAATGTCTTTAAATTGCTCGGTTGCACTTACTGCATTGAACCATAATTCTTCGCCAGAAACGTAACTTTCAAGAATGCTGTTAGATGCTTCTACAACAGGAATTTCGTAGTATAATGGATTT
>JAZNVV010000069.1:0-31614 GCA_045593005.1 Christensenellaceae bacterium
CGCTACTTCGCAGACCTTTAAATTCTTTGTCTGCATTATCTCTTTATCTCCTGTTTTAGTTTGATTTTAATTTCTTCTTTTGGTATAACTACTCTTACAATATCGTTTTCGTTCCAAGTATCTTCAGTATCGAATACAAAATCCTCTTCATTTTCTTCTGTACGAACGATAAGTTGATAGTGGTCGCCCTTGTAAATAATTTGAATAATTTTACCGATTGCACCGTAATTGTCGTCATAGTCTATATCAGAGTCGTTTTTAACGTCTTCAATAGTAATAGCCTTTAACCCAACTTCTACCGTTACGTCGGTGTCGGTTAGGTCTATGCGTTCGCCCTTTTGCGTAACGATATAGCCTTCCTCATCCAAAATGCTGTTAGGATATAACTGCGTAACGTCGCATAAAAATTCACCGTCGCCAAAACATACCGTATTATCTTTTGTAATGTATCCTTCATATACGTTTGAAGTAATCTCTTTTTTCATTATATGAATGTCTTGTGGTGCGATTTTCATGCCAACGGTATCGCCAACATTGACCTCTCTTAAAGTTTGAGTGGTCATTTCCGACTTTCCGACAGCGCAAACAACTTCGTAATGCGTACCCTTAAAAATAGAGTAAGTTATCTTGCCGTTGACGTTCCCCTCGTCAGCGTTAGTTAACACAACGTCCTCTGGACGAACTACTACGTCTACCTTTTCATTGATAGCAAAATCGTCTACACAATCAAATGTTTTGCCCAAAAATCTTACTTTCTTGTCGCCCACAATCGTACCAGAGAAAATATTACTTTCACCGATAAAGTTTGCGACAAACGCATTTTTAGGTTCATTATAAATTTGTTCAGGCGTGCCGATTTGTTGAATAACACCGTCGTTCATAACGACTATAGTATCGCTCATTGTAAGCGCTTCTTCTTGGTCGTGCGTAACGTAAATAAAGGTAATACCCAGTTTTTTATGCATATCTTTAAGTTCGATTTGCATTTCCTTGCGCATTTTAAGGTCAAGCGCGCCTAACGGTTCGTCTAATAATAAAATTTGAGGTTTATTTACTATTGCTCTCGCAATAGCAACACGTTGTTGCTGGCCACCCGACAGCGTAGCAACGGAACGCTTTTCGAAACCTTCAAGGTCAACAATTTTAAGCGCTTCTTTTACCTTTTTTGATATCTCTTTTTTAGAAAGTTTTTCTATTTTTTCAATACGATTGCCTTCTTCATCCTCATACGTTACCTTAATTCTTTTAAGTTTTAAACCGTATGCAACGTTTTCGTAAATGTTGAGGTGTGGAAAAAGTGCATATCTTTGGAAAACAGTATTGATAGGTCTTTTATACGGTGGCAAATCGGTAATATCGGTGCCATTTAATAAAATTTTACCAGAAGTAGGCTTATCAAAACCTGCTATCATACGTAAAGTCGTAGTCTTGCCACAACCAGAAGGACCTAAAAAGGTAACAAATTCCCCTTTTCTCACGTATAAATTAAGGTTATCAACAGCAACAACGCCGTCGTCAAATTGTCTGACAATATCTATAAGGTCAATAATATGTTCATCTTTATAATTTACAGCCATAACCCTTCTCCTTAAAAATTAGGTGGACACGACACCCAAATTAGCGTCGCTTTTTTATCTTTTTCGTTAACTAAATAATGCGTTTTTGTCGGGGAATAATAAAAACTTTCCCCTTTCTTTACTTTATGCCTCTTTTTACCCAAAACAATAACTATTTCACCCTCTAAACAGTAACCGAATTCTTCACCTTCGTGGGCGTAATCTTCTTCCGTTTGTGAATGACCTTCTATTTCAATATGAATAGGCTCCATTTTATTTTTTTGAGCATTAGGGACCAACCAAGATAATTTATAGCCGTCGGCAAACTTTTCAATAAATTCCGACTTTTTAAATACTATTTTTTCTTGCTCGTCCTCGTTAAAAAACTCTTTTAAGTTAGTTCCAAGCGCCGATAAAATGTCAATTAGCGTGGCAATCGACGGCGAAGTTAAATCGTTTTCAAGTTGCGATATATACCCTTTTGTAAGTTCGCATCTATCGCCAAGTTCTTCCTGTGTTAAATTACACGACAACCTTAAATCTCGTATCTTTTCACCTAATATCATACGTCACCTTTTGGTTTAGCGAATTCTAACAAAAAGTTTAATAAAACTAAACTTTTGTGATTTTATTATATAAATATTTATAGCATATGTCAATGATTTTTATATAAAAAATTTAGTCAATATCAAACTTTTTTTAATCAATTAAAAATCACCAGTAATTAACTGGCGATTTTTAATAGATAATTTAGCAAAATTAGTTGACTAAAATAAAAAATTTTATAAGTAATTTTTAGTCAAAAAAAAGGCCATCAATAGATGACCTTAATTTTATTTAGGTTTAATTATTTCTTAACAGTAGAAACAACGCCTGAACCTACTGTTCTACCACCTTCACGGATAGCGAAACGTAAGCCTTCTTCCATAGCAACAGGTGTAATTAACGTAACGTCAATTTTAACGTTGTCGCCTGGCATAACCATTTCTACGTCAGCAGGAAGTTTAATTGTACCTGTAACGTCAGTTGTTCTGAAGTAGAATTGTGGTCTGTAGTTGTTGAAGAATGGTGTATGACGACCACCTTCTTCCTTTGTTAATACGTATACTTGACCTTCAAATTCTGTGTGTGGTTGAACAGAACCTGGTTTAGCAATAACTTGACCTCTTTCGATGTCTTTACGGTCGATACCTCTTAAGAGAGCACCAACGTTGTCACCTGCTTGAGCTTCATCAAGAAGTTTTCTGAACATTTCAAGACCTGTGATAACAGTTGTCTTTGACTTGTCTTGTAAACCAACGATTTCAGCAGGGTCACCAACTTTAGCAACACCTCTTTCTACTCTACCTGTAGCAACTGTACCACGACCAGAAATTGTGAATACGTCTTCTACTGGGAGAAGGAATGGTTTTGAATCTTCACGTGCTGGTGTAGGGATATAGCTGTCAACAGCATCCATAAGTTCGAAAATGCAAGCACATTCGCTAGATGCTTTGATTTCTTCAGCAGAATGGTCGCCTTGAGCAAATTCAAGAGCCTTAAGTGCAGAACCCTTAACGATAGGTGTATCGTCGCCTGGGAAACCGTATTCAGAAAGAAGATCTCTAACTTCCATTTCAACAAGTTCAAGAAGTTCTGGGTCGTCTAACTGGTCGCACTTGTTTAAGAATACTACGATATAAGGAACGCCTACCTGACGAGCAAGAAGAATGTGTTCTCTTGTCTGTGGCATAGGACCGTCTGTAGCAGCACAAACGAGGATAGCGCCGTCCATTTGAGCAGCACCTGTGATCATGTTCTTAACGTAGTCAGCGTGTCCTGGACAGTCAACGTGTGCATAGTGACGTGATTCTGTCTGATATTCTACGTGAGATGTGTTAATTGTAATACCACGAGCCTTTTCTTCTGGTGCTTTATCGATTTCGTCGTACTTCATCTTTTGAGCAGCGCCGAAAGCAGCCATGGTCATTGTGATAGCAGCCGTTAACGTTGTTTTACCGTGGTCTACGTGGCCGATGGTACCGATGTTAACGTGCGGTTTGCTTCTGTCAAATTTAGCTTTTGCCATTAAAGTTTCCTCCAAATTTTAGATTAATTTATTTTTATTTTTTATTGAAGCCTTGTTTTATTGTTTTGCGTTGCGCTTCACAACGCAAAACATTATATATATTGTACAATTATTTTATAATATTGTCAATACTTTTTTTTAGTTAGCCTTGCCTGCAATAATTTTTTCAGCAACGCTCTTTGGAACTTCTGCATAGTGAGAGAATTCCATTGAGTAGTTACCACGGCCCTGTGTTCTTGAACGTAAATCGGTTGCATAACCGAACATTTCAGAAAGTGGGATGTGTGCGTCAACTACTTTTACACCTGAACGGTCGTCCGTACCTTGGATAATACCACGTTTTGCAGTTACCTGACCCATGATATCACCGAAGTATTGTTCAGGAGTTTCAACTTCAACCTTCATGATAGGTTCTAAAAGAACTGATTTAGCCTTTGAAAGACCGTCTTTAAGAGCCATAGAGCCGGCAATCTTGAACGCCATTTCCGAAGAGTCAACGTCGTGGTAACTACCGTCGTAAACGGTAACTTTGAAGTCTACTACTTCGTAACCTGCTAAGATACCGTTTTTAGCGGCTTCTTGAATACCCTTGTTGATAGGTTGAATAAATTCTTTAGGGATAGAACCACCGACTGTTTCGTCAATAAATTCATAACCCTTACCTGCTTCTTGTGGTTCAAGACGAATCTTACAATGACCGTATTGACCGTGACCACCTGACTGACGCTTAAACATACCTTCTGCCTCAACAGCCATTCTGATAGTTTCTTTGTAAGCAACTTGTGGTCTACCAACGTTTGCTTCTACTCTGAATTCACGTAAAAGTCTATCTACGATAATTTCAAGGTGAAGTTCACCCATACCAGCGATAATCGTCTGACCGGTTTCTGTATCCGTGTAAGTTTTGAAAGTTGGGTCTTCTTCAGCAAGTTTTGCAAGAGCAAAGCCCATCTTTTCTTGACCTGCTTTTGTCTTTGGTTCGATAGCGACCTGAATAACTGGTTCTGGGAATTCCATCTTTTCTAAAATGATAGGATGTGCTTCATCACATAAAGTATCACCAGTAGTCGTGTCCTTTAAACCTACGATAGCGCAGATATCACCAGAATAAATTTCTTCAATTTCTTCTCTGTGGTTAGCGTGCATCTTTAAGATACGACCGATACGTTCTCTCTTACCCTTTGTAGAGTTGTAAACGTATGAGCCTGATGCCATAACACCGGAGTATGAACGGAAGAATGCAAGTTTACCAACGAACGGGTCAGCTGCAATCTTAAATGCAAGACCTGCAAATGGTTCGGTGTCAGAAGTCTTTCTTTCTTCTTCTTCACCAGCCTTGTTCGTGCCTTTAACGTGGTCTACGTCGAGTGGGCTTGGAAGGTATGCGCAAATTGCGTCAAGCAAGTTTTGTACACCCTTGTTCTTATAAGAAGAACCACAAAGAACTGGAACAACCTTCATACCGATTGTTGCTACTCTTAAACCTTTTTTGATTTCTTCAATAGAAAGGTCGCCTTCTTCAAAGAATTTTTCCATTAATTCGTCGTCGGATTCTGCTGCAGCTTCAACAACGGCCATACGTGCTTCTTCTACAAGATCTTCGTATTCAGCAGGAATACCTGTAACTTCTACGTCCTTGCCCAAGTCGTCTTTATAGATGAAAGCTTTTCTTTCGATAACGTCCATAACGCCTACGAAAGTATCTTCCTTACCGATAGGTAATACGATAGGAAGTGCGTTAGCCTTAAGTCTTTCCTTCATCATACCAACAGCGTTTTCAAAACTTGCGCCGTTAATATCCATCTTGTTGATGTAAGCAATTCTTGGAACTTTATACTTATCAGCTTGTCTCCAAACTGTTTCTGACTGTGGTTGAACACCACCCTTTGCACAGAACGTAGCAACTGCACCGTCAAGAACACGGAGTGAACGTTCTACTTCTACGGTAAAGTCAACGTGTCCCGGTGTATCAATAATGTTGATGTTGTGAGCAACGCCTTGATATGGCCATTGACAAGTAGTAGCGGCAGAAGTAATTGTAATACCTCTTTCCTGTTCTTGAACCATCCAGTCCATAGTAGCAGCGCCGTCGTGTGTTTCACCGATTTTATGTGTCTTACCTGTGTAGAACAAAATTCTTTCGGTAGTAGTCGTTTTACCAGCGTCAATATGCGCCATAATACCGATGTTTCTTGTAACTTTTAAATCAAACTGTCTTGGCATTATTAACTACTCCTAATTAAAATTTGAAATGTGCGAAAGCTCTGTTAGCTTCAGCCATTCTATGTGTATCTTCTTTCTTCTTAACTGCAGCACCGGTGTTGTTGAAAGCATCCATCAATTCACCTGCAAGTTTAGCTGACATATCACGTTCACTTCTCTTTCTTGCTGCAATAACGAGCCAACGGATAGCAAGTGTTTGACGTCTTTCTTCTCTGATTTCAAGTGGAACTTGATAGTTAGCACCACCTACACGTCTTGCCTTAACTTCAACCATAGGTTTAATGTTTTCAATAGCTTGGTTGAAAATTTCCATTGGTTCCTGACCTAATTTAGCGGACATTGCATTGAACGCATCATAAACGATTGTTTGAGCAATACCCTTTTTACCATCTAACATAACCTGATTTACAACCTTTGTTACTACTTTGCTGTTGTAAATAGGATCTGGTAATACGTCTCTTTTTGGAACATTACCTCTTCTTGGCATGTTTATATCCTCCTTTAAATTTTTTAAGCGCATACTTTTTGCGCATATTTTGGGAAACCCCAAGTCTGCTATCGCTTGCCTTTCGGTAGCGAATCTTCTACCTTTCGGTATACTGCCTACCTTTTCGGGATTTGTCTACTGAAATCCGAATTAAGTAGGTAAATAGGCATCAAATAAATTAAGCTTTCTTTGCGCCGTATTTTGATCTTGACTGTTTACGTTTTGCAACGCCGGCTGTGTCAAGCGCGCCACGAATGATATGATATCTTACACCTGGTAAGTCCTTAACTCTGCCCCCACGAATGAGAACGGAACTGTGTTCCTGTAAGTTGTGACCTTCACCCGGGATGTAAACGATACCTTCACCCTTGTTTGTCAAACGTACTCTGGCAATTTTACGAAGAGCCGAGTTAGGCTTTTTAGGTGTCGTAGTCGTTACTGATAAACAAACGCCTCTCTTTTGTGGACATTCGTCTAAAATAGGAGACTTTGACTTGTAAGTGATCTTCTTTCTGCCTTGTCTGATTAACTGGTTGATTGTTGGCATATTTTACCTCCTTATAATTTTCGGATATTCAGAAAACGGTAACCCGTTTAAAGAAGTCTTATTTTTTGCAGGTCACAGCGTAATTGCCGTAACCTGCTATATTTTATCATTTTGTACATATTTAGTCAAACAAATAAACGTACTTTAAATTTTATTTGCCGTTTTTACCCTACTTTAGTAGGGTCTTTATTATTCTAACGGAGAAACGCTAGGCGTTAACACCTGTGGTGATAAACGCTTATATTCGTCTACGCCCGTACCTGCAGGAATAAGTTTACCGATAATAACGTTTTCTTTCAAGCCTACAAGTGGGTCAACTTTATTCTTAATAGCGGCGTCTGTTAATACGCTTGTCGTTTCTTGGAAGGACGCTGCCGATAAGAAACTTTCAGTTGCAAGAGCTGTATCCGTGATGCCTAAAAGAACTCTCTTACCTGCTGCTGGCATCTTGCCTTCTTCAAGCGCTTCAAGGTTCTTTTCTTCAAATTTAAAGAGATCTATCTTTTCGCCTGGAAGAATATCTGTATCACCAGGATTTTCAATTTGAACTTTCTTAAGCATCTGACGAATAATAATTTCAACGTGTTTATCGTTAATTTCTACCGATTGTGAACGGTAAACCATTTGAACTTCTCTTAAGATATAGTCTTGCACGCCCTTAACGCCTTGCGTTCTTAAAATATCTTGTGGATATGCAGAACCACTCGTTAAAATTGTACCTGGTTCAACCTTGTCGCCGTCCTTAACGATAACACTCGTGCCAAACGGAATTGTTATATCCTTTTCCGTGCCGTCGTTTTTCTTGATAATAAGGTGAATAAGTTTTTCCTTTGTAGAAATGCTTACCGTACCACTATCTTCACAAACGATAGCCGTGTGCTTTGGCTTTCTTGCTTCGAAAAGTTCTTCAACTCTTGGAAGACCTTGCGTGATGTCGCCCGTTGATGCAATACCACCCGTGTGGAACGTTCTCATTGTGAGCTGTGTACCAGGTTCACCGATTGACTGCGCTGCAATAACGCCTACTGCTTCGCCACGTTTTACAGGCTTGCCGTTTGACATGTCTTTGCCGTAACATTTAGCGCATACACCGTTTTTACATTTACAACTGAATACGCTTCTTATTCTAACAGACTTAATGCCTGCCTTTTCAATCTTTTCTGCTTGATCGTCGGTAATCATAGTATCGTTAGCAACGATAACTTCACCCGTAGCAGGGTCTACAACGTCACCGATAACAAATCTACCTTTAATTCTGTCAACTAAAGATTCAACAACCTTACCGTTTGTATCTAAAATTGCAGAAACTACCATACCGTTAGAGTCGCCACAATCTTCTTCCGTTACAACTACTTCGTGTGAAACGTCTACAAGACGTCTTGTAAGATAACCGGAGTTAGCCGTTTTAAGAGCTGTATCAGCCATACCCTTTCTACCACCGTGGGAAGAAATAAAGTATTCAAGAATAGTCAAACCTTCACGGAAGTTAGATTTAACTGGAATTTCAATAGTACGACCGTTAGGGTCACTCATGTTACCACGCATAGCCGCTAACTGTTTAATCTGGTCGATAGAACCACGGGCACCAGAGTCAGCCATCATCCAAATAGGGTTGTAATCGTCAAGCGTTTTCTTAAGTTCTTCAGTAACGTCAGCCGTTGCTTTACCCCAAATTTCGATAACCTTTTTGTATCTTTCATTTTCCGTGATATAACCACGTTTGAAGAATTTATTAATCTTTAATACTTCTTCATCTGCTTTAGCAAGGATTTCCTTTTTTGCAGCAGGAACGTTCATGTCAAAGACTGACGTCGTGATAGACGCAATCGTTGAGAATTTGTAGCCTAAAGACTTAATTCTGTCAAGAACTTCACCCGTAGTTTTTGCGCCGTGCACTTTGAAACTATAATCTACGATTTTTGAAAGTTGTTTCTTTTTAACAACGAAGTCGATTTCGTAAGCAAGATAGTCTTCGTCCTTTTCTCTCTTAACAAAGCCAAGGTCTTGTGGAACGTTTTGGTTGAAAATAATTCTACCAACCGTTGTCTTAACTTTACCAGAAACTTCTCTGCCGTCAGGTAACGTTACCGTACGCTTAACGTAAATTTCTTCTTGAAGACCTATAACTTTGAGTTGGTAAGCCATTATTGCTTCGTCTTCCGAAATGTATAGGTGTCCACTGTAAAGTTCGCCGTTTTCGTCTTCTCTACCAAGTTCGTTGTATTTTTTGCCGATTTCCTTTCTAACAAGCGTAAGATAGTACGAGCCCATTACCATATCTTGTGAAGGGTTCATAACCGGCTTACCGTCGGCAAGTTTTAAGATGTTATTAGATGCAAGCATTAAAAATCTTGCTTCTGCCTGCGCTTCGATTGAAAGTGGAACGTGGATAGCCATCTGGTCACCGTCGAAGTCTGCGTTGAACGCACCACAAACGAGTGGGTGTAATTTGATTGCTCTACCTTCGATAAGCACAGGTTCGAACGCTTGAATTGAAAGTCTATGAAGTGTAGGAGCACGGTTTAATAATACTGGGTGTTCCTTAATAACTTCTTCTAAAATATCCCATACTTCAGGACGCTTTCTATCTACGTCGTTCTTTGCTGCTCTATGGTTTTCAGAAATGTGCTTTTCTAAAAGTTTTGCCATTACGAACGGTTTGAAAAGTTCGATAGCCATTTCCTTTGGAAGACCACATTGATAGAGTTTGAGTTCAGGACCTACGACGATAACCGAACGACCGGAGAAGTCTACACGCTTACCTAAAAGGTTCTGTCTAAATCTACCCTGTTTACCTTTGAGCATTTGTGAAAGCGATTTAAGCGCTCTGTTTGACGCACCCTTTACAGGGTTAGAACGCTTGTCGTTTTCTATTAATGAGTCTACGGCTTCTTGTAACATTCTCTTTTCGTTACGAATCATAATGTCAGGAGCGCCGTATTCAATATATTTTTTAAGTCTGTTGTTTCTATTTATTACACGTCTATAAAGTTCGTTAAGGTCAGATGCGGCAAATCTACCACCGTCTAACGCAACGAGTGGACGTATGTTTGCAGGGAGCACTGGCAATACGTCTAAAATCATCCATTCAGGCTTATTTTTGCTACGTCTAAATGCTTCGATAATTTCTATTCTTTTTACTGCTCTCATGCGCTTTTGGCTTGAACCACTTTCGTTGATGATTTTATGAAGTTTATCTGCTTCAGCATCAAGGTCGATAGCCATAAGCAATTCTTTAATTGCTTCAGCGCCGATACCTGTTTTGAAAGAATTGTAACCGTATTTATCTTCGGCTTCCATCTTTTCAAGGTCGGTTAAAACCTGCTTGTAGGATAAGTCCGTTGCACCTGGATCAAGAACGATATGTGACGAGAATGCGAGTACGCTATCAATATCCTTTGGACTCATATCTAAAATGAGTGGGATTTTAGAACCTCTGTACCAAATATGAGCAACTGGTGCTGCAAGTTCGATATGGCCCATTCTTTCACGTCTAACTGTCTTTTTAGTGAGTTCAACGCCACACTTGTCGCATACTATACCCTTGTATCTTGGGCCTCTATATTTACCACAATGGCATTGATAATCGTTTACTGGTCCGAAAATCTTTTCGCAGAACAAACCACCCATTTCTGGTTTTTGAGTTCTGTAATTGATTGTTTCAGACTTGGTAACTTCACCGTAAGACCATTCTCTGATGCGTTCAGGGGATGCTACGCCTATTTGTATTGAATCAAAATTGTTAAGTTCAAACATTATTATAATTACCTCCCCTTAATCTTCGTCAGACACTAAATCGTCTTCCGTTAAAAAGTCGCCGTCGCCAAACAAATCGTCTTCATCATCAAAAGAGAAGTCGTCGTCTGTTGGAACAGTTGTGTCGATAGAATCGTCATCGTCGCCAAAGAGTTCTTTAGACATAAAGTCGAATTCGCCTGCATCAAGATCAGGTACGTCAAATCCTTCGATTTCGTCGTCGGATGGAACGTCAATTTCAATACTTTCGCCTTTAAATCTTGGCGTATCGGTTTCGTTATCTTCTTCAAGATATTTAAGGGATAATTCTTCGCTATCTTCAGTAAGAACTTTAACGTCAAGCGCTAAACCTTGTAATTCTTTCATTAATACTTTGAAAGATTCAGGAATACCAGGCTGACCGATATTCTTACCACAAACGATTGATTGATACGTCTTATCTCTACCGTAAATATCGTCAGATTTTACAGTTAAGATTTCTTGTAAAATATGAGCAGCGCCGTACGCTTCAAGAGCCCAAACTTCCATTTCACCAAAACGCTGACCACCCTTTTGGGCTTTACCACCGAGTGGCTGTTGCGTTACAAGGCTGTATGGTCCTGTAGAACGTGCGTGCATCTTATCGTCAACCAAGTGGTGAAGTTTAATCATATACATTTGACCAACCGTTGCTCTGTTTTCAAACGGTTCACCAGTTCTTCCGTCGTAAAGTTGAATTTTACCATCAACTTCGCCTTGTGGGTTTACGATATTATTCTTTTGTAAAAGTTCTTTAATGTCTTCTTCCTTTGCACCGTCAAAGACTGGTGTGGCAATTTTCCAACCGATTTGTTTACAAGCGTGGCCTAAATGCACTTCAAGCACCTGACCGATATTCATACGTGATGGAACGCCAAGTGGGTTGAGTACGATTTGAAGTGGTGTACCATCAGCAAGGAACGGCATATCAGATTCAGGTAAAATTCTTGAAACGATACCCTTGTTACCGTGTCTACCAGCCATCTTATCACCGATAGAAATTTTACGCTTTTGCGCAATGTACACTCTAACTTCTTTATTAACCCCTGGTGGAAGTTCATCTTTTTTAGAGCGTTCGAATACTTTAACGTCTACAACGATACCACCTTCACCGTTTTTAACTTTTTCAGAAGTATCCTTAACGTCTCTTTCGTTGTTACCTAAAATTGCTCTTAAAAGTCTAACTTCTGGCGTTGCTTCCTGTTCGCCCTTTGGCGTAACTTTACCAACGAGAATGTCGTTAGCCTTAACTTCCGTACCTACTCTTACGATACCGTTTTCGTCAAGGTTTTTAAGTGCTTCTTCAGAAAGGTTAGGAATTTCTCTAGTGATTTCTTCTTCACCAAGTTTGGTGTCACGCGCAGAAACCTTCTTTTCTTCAATATGGATAGACGTAAATGCATCTTCTCTAACTAATTTTTCAGAAAGTAATATAGCATCTTCGTAGTTATAACCTTCCCACGACATAAAGCCGATAAGAATGTTTTTACCAAGAGCAAGTTCGCCGTTCTTAGTAGCAGGGCCGTCGGCTAAAATGTCGCCTTTTTTAACCCTTTCACCAACGTCAACGAGTGGTTTTTGGTTAAGACACGTGCCTTGGTTAGAACGTTCAAATTTCTTTAATACGTATTCTCTATCCGTACCATCGTCTTCAGTTACAACGATAAGGTTAGATGCGACTGACTTGATAACACCGTCAGCCTTTGCTACTACCATAACGCCGGAGTCGTAAGCGATTTTCGCTTCAATACCTGTTGCTACGATAGCGTTTTCTGGGTTGAGAAGTGGAACTGCCTGACGTTGCATGTTCGAACCCATAAGCGCACGGTTAGTATCGTCGTTTTCAAGGAACGGAATAAGTGCCGTTGCAACGGATATAACCTGTTTAGGAGAAACGTCCATATAATCGATTTCCGATTTAGGCGCTTCGGTAATTTCTTCTCTTCTTCTGCACGAAACACGAGCGTGTACGAAGTGACCGTTTTCATCAATTTCTTCGTTAGCCTGTGCTACCGTGTAGTTATCTTCTTCATCTGCTGCAAGATATTCAACGTCTTCCGTTACTACAGGTTCGCCGTTTTCATCTTTAATAACTTTTCTATAAGCAGATTCAATAAAGCCGAATTCATTAACTTTAGCATACGCCGTGAGTGAGTTGATAAGACCGATATTTTGACCTTCAGGCGTTTCGATAGGACACATACGTCCGTAGTGCGTGTGGTTGATATCACGAACTTCGTTACTTGCTCTATCACGTGATAAACCACCAGGACCTAACGCAGAAAGTTTTCTCTTATGCGTAAGTTCTGCAATAGGGTTTGTTTGATCCATGAACTGCGATAACTGTGAAGAACCAAAGAATTCTTTAATAGCAGCAGTTACTGGACGAACGTTGATAAGGCTTGTAGGAGTAACTTCGTTTGCATTTTGCGTACCCATTCTTTCCTTGATAACCTTTTCAAGTCTTGTAACACCGATACGGAACTGGTTCTGTAAAAGTTCGCCAACGGATTTAACACGTCTGTTTGCCAAGTGGTCGATATTATCCGTTACACCGATACCGTAGTTAAGGTCTAAATTGTTAGAAACTGCCGCAACGATATCTTCAACGGTAATGTGCTTTTGATTTAATTTATCAATAAGTGGACGAATAGTCTTGCGAAGTTCAGCATCAAGAACAAATTCTTCTTTAGCATCTACAAGTTCATAGAACTTAACGCAGGCTTGAACAAACTTGTTTCTAATATCCTTGTTCTTTAAGCTAACCTTCTTATCTTCAGGCTTTTCTTCTGCAGTAGAAATATCGAATTTTTCAAAAAGATAGAATAATTCGTTAATTTCTCTCTTGTATTCTTCAACAATATCGTCTACACTCTTATTCTTTGCTTCGTCAGCAATCTTTCTAGCAAATTTGAGCGCAGGGTAATAAACGGTATCTAAAAGACCGAACTTTCTTGCATTGATACCGGTAATCGCTTCAAAGTCAACAACGTTATTTGCAATAATCTTATGCTTAACGTCGCCCACTTTAACGCTTATTTCGTTGATGCCGGCATTTTGAATAGCAATAGCCTGTTCTTTAGAAATAACTTCCCCTGCCATTACTAAAATTTCGCCGTCTTCATTAGCGATATTGTCGTAAGCAGTAAGACCAACTATTCTTGCAGACATCTTTAATTTTTTATTGAATTTATATCTGCCAACACGTGCTAAATCGTAACGTTTAGGATCAAAGAACGTGTTGCGAAGGTGAATTCTCGTACTTTCTTCGGTAGCGATATCGCCCGGACGAAGTCTTTTGTAAAGTTCAATAAGACCGTCTCTTTCCGATTTAGCAGTATCCTTTTCAATCGTTGCTAAAACCATAGGGTCTTCGCCAAAAAGGGTTGTCAAAGCATCGTTACTGCCGTAGCCTAACGCTCTTAAAAGTACGGTTGCAGTTAACTTTCTAGTTCTGTCAACGTGCACCCAAAGAATGCCTTGTGAATCTTGTTCAAATTCAAGCCAAGCACCTCTTGATGGAATAACCGTCGTACCGAAAAGGTTTTTACCAGACTTGTCCACTTCCCCACTATTGTATACGCCTGGTGAACGAACAAGTTGCGATACGATAACACGTTCTGCACCATTGATGATAAACGAACCGTTATCAGTCATAAGTGGGAAGTCACCCATAAATACTTCTTGGTCCATTACTTGACCGGCTTCTTTATTGACAAGTCTAATCTTTACTTTAAGTGGTACGGAATAGGTTGCAGAACGATCTCTACATTCCTTTTCCGTATACTTGCCCTTTTCTTCTAGAACGTGATCTAAAAAGTAAAGTTCAAAACGGTCAGAGTAGTCGGTGATAGGCGAGAAATCTTCTAAAACTTCGCTTATGCCTTCTTTAATAAAATTGTCATAAGAGTCTTTTTGGATTTCAACAAGATACGGAATGTCAATCGGTTCTTTAATTTTACCGAACGATTTTCTCGTAATCTTACCGCAATTTATTTCCCTCAAATTACGTGTCATTAAATACACTCCTTCAAAAAATTTTTTCTAATTTAATCATTTGACTGGACTTGCCGTCAAAACTGTTGTATAATGTGTTTATCGGACAATTTTGTCAAATTTTTAGGTTTTATCAACAATTTTTGCCCTTTTATCACCCGAAAAATCAGCACTTTTCGGGTAAAAATTGCGATATTTATCGATAATATCCTATCATAATACAATTTACAAGTATAAACCAAACGTTTTTATTTGTCAAGCGTTTTATTAAAATAAAAAAAATTAATTTTTTTGGACATTTTTAGACCTTTTTTTGCAAATTTTTTTGAACGTTAAAATTATCGTTTTTGCGTAATTTTTTGCAATAGGAACCACTATGAGATTAGATAAATTTTTAAAAGTATCACGTATATTAAAGAGAAGAACTCTCGCTCAAGAGGCCGCTAAATCGGGTAAAGTTTTGGTCGGTGGCAAAGAGGTTAAACCTGCCTATCGCCTAAAAATAGGCGACGTTGTAGAGATAAAATTTGGCAACGGTAGTGTTAAATTTTCTGTAAACGAACTTAAAGAAACAGTTAAAAAAGAAGATGCAGAAAAGATGTACACAGTCATTTCGGAGGAATAATGGTAACACTTATATTGACCTGCGCAGGCGTCGGCTCAAGAGCAGGGTTTTCATCAAATAAGCTATTGCAAAATTTAGATGGCAAAACGGTTGTAGATAAGGTTTTTGACACTTGCTTTAATAGTGGTCTTTTTGACCAAATTGTTATGACGGCAAGCGATAACGACTACCCTGTTTTTTTGGAAAAATTTAGCGATAAAGCGACGATCGTTAAAGGTGGAAAGACGCGATTTTTATCGGTAAAAAACGCTCTTGATTTTGTAAAAGGCGATATAGTTTTGGTGCACGACGGCGCACGACCTTTCGTGACGAAAGAGGTGCTTTTACGTTGTATTGAAAGCGTTAAAAACTACCGTTCAGGCATAGCGTATAGCGAACAAACGGATACGGTTGCAAAAATGGACGGCGACGGATTTATAGAAACCGTTTACGATAAAAAAACGTTACGTTCAATACAAACTCCTCAAGGTTTTTATACAGAGGACATTAAAAAAGCGTTTTCGCTTGCTAATAGCGACGACTACCCTGACGAAAGTAGCGTGTATTCGCAATTTATTGCTAAACCTAAACTTTTTGAGGGTGATAAAAATAATATTAAGCTCACCTATGCTGAAGATTTTGTAAAGCCTAATTTTAGAACGGGTGTCGGCTATGATTGTCATAGACTTATAGAAGGTAGAAAACTTATTTTAGGTGGAATAGAAATACCACACGATAAGGGGTTACTTGGACACAGCGACGCCGACGTATTAACGCACGCCGTTATGGATGCCATTTTATCAGCAGTTGCCCTTAAAGATATAGGATACCACTTTCCCGACAGCGACGAGCGTTATAAAAACGCAGACAGTATGAAGTTGCTTGAAAAAGTCTTGGGTTTAATTGACGAAAAGGGATATAAAGTTTCAAACATATCAGCGTGCATTATGGCAGAAAAACCTAAACTTTTGCCACATATCCCAGCAATTACCAAAAGCCTTGCAAACGCATTAAAAATAAAAACAAGCGAAGTAGGCATAGGCGCTACCACGCTTGAAGGATTAGGCTTTGTCGGGCGTGAAGAAGGTATTTGTGTACACGCAACGGCAGTAGTTATTTCTAAATAACGTATATTATATAATAATGTTTAAAGAAATTTTGCATTAAAAAAGGCGCTCAACCGAGCGCCTTTTATTGTTTAATTAATTATGCTTCAACAAGTTCAGCCTTTTTTTCTTCAATTTCAAGTTCGTCAGCATTACAACCTGTTTCAGTATTTCTAAAGAAGATAAAGTATACTGCTACACCGATTGCTAATAATACTACGCTTGCACCGATTACCCACCAGTAATGAGCGCCTTCCGACTGAATTTTGCCGATAATACCTGCAACTTCAAGCGTTAAGATTAAGAGAGGTGTAACGTACTTAACCATAATCGCAAAGAACTTACCGAATTTACCGAGTTGTAAACCGTCGTCTTCAAGCGTTCTTAAAGTGTTGAACGGATTAAGTCTAGCCTTAAACGCACCCTTGTCGATAAACCAACCGAGAACCATACAGCTAAGGAACGCGCCAACCGGCATAAGTACGGTGTTAGTCATTTCGTCAAGGAAAGTAAGAATATCAAACCCAAACACTAAAATCTTACCGTCAAATGCCCCACCTACCGACCAAGCAATAGGAAGTGAAATGATAAAGCAAGCAGCAGCAAGAACTAAAGTAGCCTTCTTTCTTGCAATTTTGAACTTTTGAATGATAAACTGCGTAGCAACTTCTAAAAGTGAGATAACTGAAGTGAGCGCTGCAATTACAACCATTACGAAGAATAAGAAAGATACTACTTGACCAAATGCGCCAAGGCTTTCAAATACTAATGGTAAAGTCTGGTACATAAGACCAACGCCACCAAGTGATAAAGTACCGTTTTCGCCAAAAGCGTTAGGGTCGAAGTGACCGATTGATGAGAAGATTGCAAGACCAGCGATAAGCGCTACAAGTGTATCGAAAATACAAATCATCATAGCAGATTTGCCGATTTTGATTTCTTCACCAGTATAAGAGCCGTAAGCAATCATAATACCCATACCTAAAGATAATGAGTAGAAAGCTTGACCCATTGCTGCTATAACGCCGTCAAAACCAAGTGCTGAAAAGTCTGGGTTTAAGTAAAAATCAAGACCTGCACCAACACCTTCACCAAGTGTGAGAGAATAAATTGCAATTAAAACTACAATAATAAAGAGCGCTGGCATAAGAACTTTAGACGCCTTTTCAATACCCTCTTTAACACCTGCCATAATAACTACTGCTGCAAGCACTAAAAAGATGAGCGTATAGAAAACAGGTTCAAATGGATTAGATATAAACGCACCGAAAGAGTTTGCGTTGTTAGCAGCGCCAACTGCTTGGAAAGAGTTCGATGCAAATCTAACCGTCCAACCACCTAATACCGAATAGTAACAAATAATAAGTGTTGGAATAATGATTGCTAAAAATCCTACCCAACCGAAGTTTTTGTTTACTTTTTTGAATGCTGAAATTGTGTTTGCTTGCGAACGCTTGCCTAAATAAATTTCAGCAATCATAGCGATTGAGCCGATAAATAATACGCATAAAATATATACGATTACAAACGCTGCGCCACCATAAGCTGCCGTTTTATACGGAAAGCCCCATAAGTTACCAAGACCAACCGCAGAGCCAGCAGCAGCAAGAATAAATCCTATACTGCTTGCAAAACCATTTTTCTTTTTTGCTGTTCCCATATTAATCTCCTAAAAAAATTTTCTTCTAATAATAAAAGAAATGGTAGAATGTCACATTCGACAATCCTACCCTTCCTATAAATATTGAATGCCGAAAAATACGCTTAATAGTAAGCGTTTTAACTATGAATTAGTCGTTCTTTTCAGCCTTTTTCGCAACAACTTCTCTACCGTTGTAGTAACCGCAGTTTTTGCAAACTCTGTGTGGAGTAGTAAGTTCGTGACACTGTGGGCATTCAACTAAAGTTGCTTTTGGTGCCTTAAAGTTTGCGAATCTTGTATTTGTTCTCTGTTTAGAAGTCTTACTTTTTTGTACTGCCATTGTAGTTTACCTTTCCTTTTTTATTTGTATTGTAGCAACCGACTAAAATTCCATTTTACCTATGCCTTTGCAGTCTTCACCACAAACGAAATTTATGGGCATATTCAACGTAATTTCGTCAACAATAAGTTTAGTTAAATCGATTGCGTCGCTTTTTATGATATAACCGTATTCATTTTCTTGCGAAAATTCCTGCTCAAAATCAATGACGTAGTCGCGCGCTGTTTCCGTTAAACAACTTGTACATTCACCTTTAAGTGAGAAAAATACTTCACCCGAAACGACGGCTTGCCTTGTACCAGTTAAATACACCGTGCAAGACACCTTTACCGGCGCTACTATCGCAACGTTAGGAATATCGCATAAATCGCCTTCTGGGTAAAAATCAAAATCGTAATCGCTTTCAGTTTTTCCACGAAGTCTAATTTCTTTTAGATTTATAATCATAATTCTATATTATAGCCTATCAAGTATATACTATTTGCATAACCTTGTCAACTTTTTGACGGGGTTTTTATTCTTTTTTTGGGGAATTTTTCCTTTTTTTTGCCCGTAAATCAGGCTAAAACGACCTTTTTACTTTCCAAATACAAGCACTTTTGTATCTCTTGCAATAACAAGTTCTTCATTTGTAGGGATAACGAGGACTTTTACCTTACCACCCTTTGCCGTTATGTCGTGAATACCTGGCTTGCGAAGAGCATTTTCTTCTTTATCAATTTCTACGCCAAGATATTCTAAACCGTCGCAAATTTCTGCACGCATTTTACCGTTATTTTCACCGATACCAGCCGTAAATACAAGTACGTCTATACCACCCATAGCAGCGCTGTATGCACCGATATACTTTTTAACGCCGTAAATGAACATATTAATTGCAAGTGCAGCTTTTTCGTCGCCTTTTACTCTTGCAGCGTCAAGGTCTCTGAAATCGCTTGAAACTTCGCTTATACCTGCAACACCAGACTTTTTGTTTAACATATTCAACACTTCGTGAACGTTCTTGCCTGTCTTGTCGCAAATATATTCGACTACTGCAGCATCAATATCACCTGAACGCGTACCCATAGGAACGCCTGCAAGTGGGGTTAAGCCCATTGACGTATCAATACACTTTCCATCTTTAACGGCTGCCATTGAAGATCCGTTACCAAGGTGACAGGTTACAATTTTTAAACCACTCTTGCCCACGTAATTTATTGCTTCTTGCGAAACGTATTTGTGGCTACTGCCGTGGAAACCGTAACGACGGATTTTGTAGTTACTATAAAATTCTGTAGGAATTGCATATCTATATGCATAGTCAGGCATTGTTAAGTGGAAAGTCGTATCAAAAACACCGACCATAGGTGTATTTGGCATAAGTTCACGACAAGCATATACGCCCGTTAAATTTGCCCTTTGGTGAAGTGGACCAAGATCTACGTTGCTCTCACAAATAGCCAAAGTTTCTTCGTTTAATACAACTGACTGTGTTAAACTTTCGCCACTATGAAGAATTCTATGACCTACGGCGTCAATTTCATCCATTGACTTAATTACACCGATTTTTTCGTCAACAAGCGTATTTAAGACAAGGCTAATCGCCTCTTTATGCGTAGGCATTTCAGCAACGATTTCAACTTCCTTTCCGTTTGCTTTATGCGTAAGATTTGAACCATCTATACCTATTCTTTCACAACAACCTTTTGCGATTGCTTGTTCCGTTTCCATATCCATAAGTTGATATTTGAGGGAAGAACTACCAGCGTTAAGCACTAAAATTTTCATATCTATATCTCCAAAAAATTTTTCGTAAATTACTGCAAGCAAGTGATAGCAACCGTTGCGACTATATCTTCCATATGACAACCACGAGATAAGTCGTTGATAGGTTTATCAAAGCCTTGACAAATAGGGCCGATTGCTTGGAAACCACCTAAACGTTCAACAAGTTTATAGCCGATATTACCTGCGTCAAGGTCAGGGAAAATGAGAACGTTAGCCTGTCCGGCAACTTCCGAACCCGGCGCTTTAAGTTTAGCAACTGATGAAACAAGCGCAGCGTCTAACTGCAATTCGCCTTCTGCCTTAACGTTAGGTGCGATTTCTTTAAACAAATTAAATGCTGAAACTACTTTATCTACGTCAGCGTGTTTAGCCGAACCTTTTGACGAATGTGAAAGGAAGGCAACTTTAGGTTCGATACCTGCAATAGCCACAGCGCTTTCAGCAGACGACTGCGCAATGTATGCAAGTTCTGAACTGCTTGGATTTTGGTTAAGACCACAATCGGCAAAAATGAAACAACCGTCCTTACAATATTGATTGCCACCTTCAGGTGCAATCATTAAAAAGTAGCACGATACAAGTTTTGTACCAGCTTTTGTTTTGATAACTTGAAGACCAGGTCTTAAAGTGTTAGCAGTTGAGTGGCAAGCCCCTGAAACCATGCCGTCAGCGTCGCCAGCTTTTATCATAAGCGCGCCGAACATAGTATAATCTTTTAAGATATTAGCCTTTGCGTCTGATACTTCAGCAAATTCAGGCAAGCCTGTCTTTTTATTTATTTTACCTGCTCTTAATTTGAATAAAAGTTCAGCATATTTTTCTGAATTTTCACAAGTTTTAGGATCTAAAACGGTTACGCCAGTAAGGTCGAGCGTAGGATTTGCGTTTTTAATTTCTTCTTCATTACCTAAAAGAATAATTTTAGCTAGGCCTTGTTTAACGACTTCACAAGCGGCTTCAACAACTCTTTTATCTTCACCTTCTGGTAAAACAATCGTTTTGCCAAGTTTTTTTGCTTTTGCATAAATTTCGTCTAAAACTTTTGACATAATCTTCTCCTTGTCTCCATTATAAACCGAATTAAACTAAAAAACGCTCAAATCGCTTTATTATTTTTCAAAAATGTTGTATATTTAAATGGTAACGGAAATAATACCTTTACCACTAATGCTGTACAATTATAACTCATTTTAAAAAAAACTGCAAGGGTTTATCGGGTATTATTAAATAAATATTTAAATTTATTATGAGGTCAAAATGAAGATTTGCGCAATCATTGCCGAATATAACCCTTTTCATAACGGACACTTAAGGCAAATAAATTTTGTGAAGAATAATTTAGACTGTGATAAACTACTCGTTATAATGAGTGGGAATTTTACACAGCGTGGTGAAAACGCCGTTATGGACAAGTTTACAAGGGCAACTCACGCCATAAAGGCTGGCGCTGATATGGTTATTGAACTTCCCACCGTTTTTGCAACTGCTAATGCAGAGATTTTTGCAACTGGCGCTGTGAAAATTTTAAACGACTTAAACTGCGTTGATAAACTTTGTTTTGGTGTGGAAAGTGGCGAACTTTCCGACTATATTTGTGGGGCAAGGGCTATGCTTAACGAAAGTAAACAGTTGCGCCAACTTATTAAAGAGGAACTTGAAACGGGTGTTTCGCACGCAAAGGCGCGTTTTAACGCTATAAAAAGGGCTGGCATTGCCGATTTAAGTGAAGAAATTATATCTTCGCCTAACAATATTTTGGGGTTAGAGTATGCAAAGGCTAAACTTAAACTTTCTTCCCCGATAGAACTTGTGCCTATGCGCCGTGACGGCGACCATAATTCTACCACTCTTTTTAAAGGCATAACTTCAGCGTCAAGTATAAGGGAGCAACTTAAAATAAAAAAAATAGGCAAATTAAAAAGTAACGTTCCACCGTTCGTTTTTAACGATTTACCTGCCACTCCGTACGATTTTACACAACTTTTAATGGCTCAAATTTATAAAAACACGGCAGAGGAAATTTCGCAAATTTGCGATTGCACTGAGGGGCTTGAAAATAGAATTAAAGCACTTACAAAAGACAATACTTCCCTTTCCTCTGCTCTTGATAAAATAACGACAAAACGTTACACTTATGCAAGGGTGAAACGAATTATAACGGCAAATCTTTTAGGCATTACGGAAAAACTTATCTTTAAAGCACTTGACGGCGACCTATACTGCAAAATCCTTGCCGTTAAAGAAAGTTCAAAAGATTTGATTACTTATATGTGCAACAACAGCAATATCCCCGTTCTAACAAGAAAGAAAGACTATGCTGAAGTCAAAAAAATAGGCGTTGAGGTTTTGAAAAAAGACGAACTTGCAAACGACCTTATGAACCTTGTTTCAGGGAAAAAACAAAACGAATATCAAATGATTATTGTATAAAAAACGCACCAGTTTTGGTGCGTTTTTTATTGTTTTGATTAAATTATATAACACCATTTGGCACGTTTTGACAATACCGTTACGGGTGTTTTTATTCCATACCCTTTTCTTTACGGATTTCTTTGACACGCTTTTCAAACCCGTTATCAAGTGGTTTATAATACACCCTGCCGACAAGTTCATCCGGTAAATATTGTTGCTTTACCCAACCACCGTACAGGTGTGGATATTTATATTCTGCTGATTTATTTTTGTCTTCATAACTTGCGTAGACGGAATTTTTTAAGTGGCTTGGCACGGTGTCAGCCCTGACGGTTTTAGCGTCTTTTTGCGCGTTTTCCATAGCAATAATAGTTGAATTAGATTTAGGCGCTTCACACACGTAAATAACGGCGTTTGATAGTGGTATAAGACCTTCGGGCAAGCCTAAATTTTGAAAAGCCGTGAGCGCAGAAGTCGCAACGACAAGAGCCATAGGATCTGCCATACCGACGTCCTCCGACGAATGCACGACTAAACGCCTTGCTAAAAGCAACGGGTCGCATCCACCTGCTATTAGACGGTGCATATAATATAGCGCTGCGTCGCTATCACTACCCCTTAAACTTTTACAAAAAGCCGATAACATATCGTAGTATAATTGTTCGTCAAAAGATAACTGCTTTTGCTGTATACTCTCTTCTGCATCTTTAAGCGTTACGACAATTTTTCCACTAGATAAAGGATTTGTCGTTAAAACGGCAAGTTCAAGGGCGTTAAGTGCCACTCTCAAATCCCCTGCTGAAACTTCTGCTAAATGGTCTAATGCAGACGGTTCAACTTCAAGGTCAAGATTGCCAAGCCCCCTTTCTTTGTCGATAAGCGCTTTATTTAGCGCCTTTAATACGTCGTTTTTAGTTAATCTTTTAAGTTCAAAAACCCTGCATCTTGAAACGATAGCAGGCGTCATTGACGCGTATGGATTTACGGTTGTAGAACCTATAAATATAACGTCGCCTTGTTCAATAGACGGCAATAAACTGTCCGACTGCGTCTTGTTAAAACGGTGACATTCGTCAAGTAAAAGATAAGTCTTTTTGCCGTACATTTTTTTGTTCATACGGGCTTCTTCAACAACCTTTTTAACGTCGGCAACACCACTATTTACGGCATTAAGTTTTACAAAATTACCGTCCGTACCGTTTGCAATAATATTAGCAAGCGTAGTTTTGCCACAGCCGGGTGGCCCCCAAAAAATACAACTACCTAAACGGTCAAGCTTGATTGCACGGCGCAATAAACTTGTTTCAGAAACAATATGCTCTTGCCCAAAAAACTCGTTTAAATTACGGGCGCGCATACGCTCTGCAAGGGGAATTGTTGAATTGTCTTTTTTATTAACTAAATCAAATAAATCCATACGATTATTTTAACATATAACAAAGTAATTTTCAAGCGCTTATTTGTAATAATAAATAGAATTCATAATATAAATTTATTATGAACACCACTCTAACTTATAAACGAACTATAAAAACTTTTATAGGTATATTCGCCTGCCTATACATAGTCTTTTTTATGCTGTTTGGAGAAACTGCTTTAACTGCATCAAAAGAAGGTTTGGCAGTATTTCACGCTACCGTTCTACCGGCAATTCTACCATTTGGCATTGCTATAGCCTTTTTGCGCTACACCTTTTTGCCTGAAATTGACTACCTATTATCGCCCGTAAAAAAAAGACTTAACCTATCTCAAACAGGGCTTGTTTCAACTTTTTTCGGCGTACTTTCCGGTTACCCTGTCGGAACTAAAACTGCCGTTACTGCATTTAAAAACGGCAAGATAGACGGGCGTGAACTTTTTTTAATTGTTTCACTAACGGCGTTACCGTCCCCACTACTAACCGTTACTTGTATAGGAAAATTCGGTTATAAAAGCCTTTGCGTGGGCGTGATAATGTTTTTATCTCAAGTTTTGGCAACAACGCTTGCGTATAAATTTTTTGCATCTAAAAAGACCAAAATTTTACCACTATTAAATGAAAAGCCTATAAACTTTAGCGAGTACGTTTTTGCAAATTGTTCGGCAATAGCAGTTTCGGCGTCATTGACAATATTTTTTTATACAGTCGTTTATATTGCTTTTTCTTTTTTTTCTTTAAACGAAGTTTTAGATAACGCACTTATTATAAGTTTTTTTTCAGGTTTAATCGAAACAAATTACGGATGTAACGTAATAACGCTTGTAATTAGCCCTACTTCCGTTGCGATATGTAATTTTATACTGACGCTTGGTGGGTTGCCTATACTTTTGCAAAACTATATCTACTTAAAAGAAATAAAAATAAGGACCGTAAAGTTTTTTAAATTTAAACTTTTACAGTCCCTGTTTTGTTTTATTGTTACTTTTTTGTCAATTTCTCTTTTTTATTATCTACCACTACTTTAACCTTTTCATAAACTTCTTTAAGAAGATATTGTGAATAATCTTCTCCATCAGCAATCGCCTGACGCACAGCCGTAGAATTAAAGTGCTTGGCACTATCTTTTGCTTGATAATAAATCGTTTTAAGTTGTGGATAAAGTGTTAAAGAAAGTTCTTCGTTGTGCTTTTCGTAAACGTAGTCGCTTTCCGTCCTAATGCCCCTAATATAATAAGGCGTACCAACCTTTTTTAGATAGTCTACAGCATAACCGTCGTGGCTATCTACTATTATATTGTCGTTTTCTGAAAAAGAAGTACGCAAAAATTCAAGCCTTTCTTCTTTAGTAAAATATGGTGTCTTGTTAGGGTTTATCATGAGTACGACGTATACTTTACTAAATTCCTTCGTCGCCTGAATAACCATATCGTAGTGTCCTATAGTTACCGGATCAAAAGTCCCTGCAAAAACTGCCGACGGTTTTTTCTTTTTAAAAAAGGACAAGTATACCCTGCCGTATTTCCTTTCATCATAAAAATTAAGTCCGTCAATTTCGCCGTTAAACGGTGTTTCGCTTTCAAAAATTGCTATACCGTTTTCGGTTAAAAGGTCGCGTTTGACGATAGCGTTAAGTGCCATTTTGCCCCATTCGCTCTTATATGGTGGGTCGATAAACACTATGTCAAACTTATCAGTAGTTCTATTTAGATAGGAAATTGCGTCGGTTAAATAAACTTGTGCATCTTCTTTTACTAGGGCTAAATTTTCCTTGATAATTTTTATGCTATCTTTACTGCTATCGGTAAAAACAACGTTGTTAGCCCCACGCGATAACGCCTCTATACCAACAGCGCCAGTTCCTGCAAAAAGGTCCAAAAAAGATGCCCCCTCTATTTGCGTTTGCAAAATGTTAAAAAGGCTTTCTCTAACCTTGTCTGCAGTAGGTCTTACTGCGTCACCACTAAATTCTTTAAGCACCCTTGAACGGTGCTTTCCACCGACAATTCTCAAAATTATTCTCCGTCGACTTTTTTCTTTAGTCTTTCAACTTGGGCGTATTCAGCCTTAACCTTATTTACGCCGTTATAGTAACCCCAAAAGATAGGAGCAATAGTAAATATAAGTGCAAATAACGCAAAATAAACGCTTGCGCCCGTATCAATGCCGAAAAAGAAAGCGTAAACAAACGCATAAATTATCTTGATAGCCATATCAACGCCTGCAGGGTTTCCACCAAAAATCAAAATGAAAAGTGAAACGATTGTTAAAATAACAAGTGGCGCAACAATAGGAATAATAAAATACCAAACTTTTTGAGGACGATATTCCTTAACCTTGTCAATCTCATTATACACTCTTGTTTCAAGCATAAGGCGTCTATCCATATCGTTTGCGTTGCGCTGACGCATTGCCTCTTCCCCAGTTTTAACGTAAGAGTTCCTAACAACTACGAAATACATAAACACGTTAATCGCAGATAAAATACTACAAATATAACCTTGTATAGAATTATCTACCGTTGCGAACATTAAAATGAACCCGATAAGTGAACAAACCAACAAATAACTAAAATTAAGCAATAAATCTTTGCCGTAATATAAAATTTTATCTTTAAAAGTATTCAATACAAATCTCCAAATAGTTTACTGGGCTATCTTATATACACGCGATTTGATCTTCGCGCGATTGAAGTTAATACCTCATAACTTATTGTATCATACTTTTTGGCAATTTCATCAGCATTTTGCGATAAAATACAAAAAAATTTACTTTTAGGCTGGTTTTTTATCGCTGAAACGTCCATGCAACGATTATTAAACATATTTTCCACCTGCTTGCGTGGCAACCCGTCGGCATAGCCGTATCGAATAAGCGAATATTCTGCATCTTCTTTCGCCATATATTTACCATACAAAAGATGCTCGCCCGATTTTATAAAACCGTCTTTTATTACTGGGGAATAAACACTCATAACCGGCTTTACAGAAAATTTTTTTTGATGAGCCTTAAACGGATAATATCCGTACAGCAAAATGCCTATCCTTACTGCGTCGTAATATTCCCCCTTTATAAATCCACCAGATGCCGAAATGTGCGATAGTGCCAAAGGGAAATAGTCCTTGACAAACTTTTCAACGTCGGAAAAAATTTTGGATTGTTTATGTCTTGATATTAAATTTTCTGCGTGGAAAAAATGTGAAAATATCCCACGCACGGAAATATGTTCGCACGTTTTTATTTTAGGCAGTAATGAAATGAGCGTTTTAGGGTTAAACCCAAATCTATTCATGCCAGTATTGACTATAAGTTCTATCTTTGCTATTTTCTTTTTAGAGTGGGCTACTTTATCAATTTCTTCAATTAAAGAGTAATCGTCAACGGCTAAAGTTACGTTATTTTCAACTGCTTTTTCAATATCTGATTTAAAAGGTGGTACTAAAACAAGCACGTCTTTTTTTACGCCTGCATAGCGCAAAGAAAGGGCTTCCTCTAACAAAGCAACGGCAAAACAATCAGCCACGTCGTGAATAGCGTTTGCTACTTCTTCTGCACCATGCCCATACCCGTCTGCCTTTACGACGGCAATAAATTTTACCCCCGGTGGTAAACTTTCTTTAATAGAAATGGCGTTCTGTCTTAATTTTACAAGGTCTATAACGGCTACGTTTTGCATATACTACTCCTAATTTTAGTAGTTATTTTTATGTCGATATTTGTCGGTTATTGCACGTCCATATTAATTTTTTATTTAATTTTGTTAATTTGTCAAAAAAAATACAATTTTGTCAACCACTTGCAAAGTTTTTTATAAAACTTGTTTGGTGAAATATTTATTTTTTTTAAACAAAAAAACTTGATGCAGAAAATCTACATCAAGTTTTTTATTTTTTATTGAATTATTGATAATCAACAACGCCGATCCAGCCCATAAGGAACTCACGTTCTTCTTCGTTACCCTTAACCAACTGCGACGCAGCTACAATGTCCATCCACTTTTGAACGTACTGTTTAGCAGTATCGCTCTTTTTACAGAAAGTGTTAAGATAAAGTTCTGCACCAGCAGTATCTTTGTTTAAGTTGAACAAAAGATATGTGCGTGCAACGTCAGCAGAAGCATTACCCTGCGTTGCGTGAGACCAGTCAAGAATATAAGGAACACCACTTTCAGTAATAATAATATTAGAAGGGTTAAAATCTCCGTGACACACCTTGTTATGTTTAGGCATACCTTCAAGACGAGTATGAAGGTCGTAACGAGTAGTAGCATCGAGATTTGTTGATGATATTTTACGGTTCATTTTATCCTTTAACTTATTGAGGAGAGGACATTTTTGTGCATGAACGCTCATCTGAAGATCAACAAGATACTCAATATATTCAGCCTTCTTTTCAGGGTTTTCTTCCATAAGTTGTGCAAGCGTTTTGCCTTCGATAAATTCAGACACGATTGCCCATTTGCCGTCGATCATAGAAACTTCAAGCACTTTTGGAATATTTAATCCTGTTTCTTCAATTCTTGCTTGATTAAGGGCTTCGTTAAGCACGTCAGCTTTAGAATATTCTGCATTGAAAACCTTAATGGCTTTATCACCGTCACGATAGATTGTTTTGTTTTTTCTTGATGCAATTACAGTATCAAATTTCATATATATTCCTCCTTAAATTACGCCTTTTCCCTTGCGTTAGGGGGTTTTGACCAGATAACCTATGATTAGTCGATTTTAGTAGCAGGCATAGCTTCTTCTACAAAGTGCTTGCCATAGTAAGCGTTGAGGTACATTTGCTTAATTTCACTCATAAGTGGATAACGTGGGTTAGCACCTGTACATTGATCGTCGAACGCTTGTTCTACCATGTCGTCAAGACGGTTAAGGAAGTCTTTTTCATCAACACCGTAGTCTTTAATTGTTCCCTTAATGCCTACGCGAGCTTTAAGGTCGTTGATTGCTTTGATAAGACCTTCAAGTTTTTCTTCATTATTTTTACCCTTAATGCCAAGATAGTCAGCGATTTCAGCATAGCGAGCAAGTGTATGAGGGTGATCGTATTGTGAGAAAGTACCCATCTTTGCAGGAGCTTCAGAAGCATTGAAACGAAGAACTTCTTCAATCATTAAAGCGTTTGCAACACCGTGTGGGAGGTGGTGGAACGCACCAAGTTTGTGTGCCATAGAGTGACATACACCGAGGAATGCGTTTGCAAATGCCATACCTGCCATAGTAGCAGCGTTTGCCATCTTTTCACGAGCTTCAACGTCAGTTTGACCGTTGTCGTATGCTCTAGGAAGGTATTCAAAGATTACCTTTAACGCACGAAGAGCAAGACCGTCTGTGTAGTCTGTTGCGAGCATAGCTGCGTATGCTTCAACTGCGTGAGTTACAGCGTCAATACCAGAAGCTGCCGTCAATCCCCTAGGAGCAGACATGTGGAAGTCTGCATCAATAATTGCCATATTTGGAAGGAGTTGGTAGTCAGCAAGAGGATACTTAACGCCAGTCTTTTCATCAGTAATAACTGCAAATGGAGTTACTTCAGAACCTGTACCAGCAGAAGTAGGAATTGCAATAAAGTAAGCCTTTTCACCCATTTTTGGGAAGGTATATACTCTCTTACGGATATCAATAAATCTCATTGCCATATCCATAAAGTCTGCTTCTGGATGTTCGTAGAGCACCCACATAATCTTTGCAGCGTCCATTGCTGAACCACCACCGAGTGCAATAATGGTATCAGGCTGGAATGCTCTCATTTGAGCAGCACCTTCTGTTGCATTTGCAAGCGTAGGATCAGGCTGAACGTTAAAGAACGTAGTGTGTTGAATGCCCATTTCATCAAGCTTGTCGGTAATAGGCTTGCTATAACCGTTTTGATAAAGGAATGTATCTGTTACGATAAACGCCTTCTTTGCGCCTCTAATAGTTTTGAGCTCATCAAGAGCAACTGGGAGGCAGCCTTTTTTGATATAAACCTTTTCAGGTGTTCTAAACCAAAGCATATTTTCTCTCCTCTCTGCTACTGTTTTAATGTTAATAAGGTGTTTAACCCCTACGTTTTCGGATACGCTGTTACCACCCCAAGAACCACATCCAAGCGTGAGCGATGGAGCAAGTTTGAAGTTGTAAAGGTCACCGATACCACCTTGAGCAGAAGGAGTGTTAACGAGAACACGGCACGTTCTCATTCTTGCCTGATAAGCGGCAAGTTTTTCTTTTTCAGTAATTTCGTTGATATAAAGTGAAGAAGTATGACCAAAACCACCGTCTTCAACAAGTTTATCTGCCTTGTCAAGAGCTTCTGCAAAGTCTTTAGCTTTGTACATAGCAAGTACAGGAGAAAGCTTTTCGTGAGCGAATTCTTCAGAAAGTTCAACGCTTTCAACTTCACCGATAAGAACTTTAGTGCCAGCAGGAACTGTTACACCAGAGATTTCAGCAATTTTAGCAGCCTTTTGACCAACGATTTTTGCATTAAGCGCACCATTGATAATGATAGTTTTACGAACTTTTTCCGTTTCTTCAGGATTGAGGAAGTAGCAACCACGTGCTGCAAATTCTGCCTTTACTTTGTTATAGATAGATTCAAGAACGATAACAGATTGTTCTGATGCACAAATCATACCGTTATCAAACGTCTTTGAGTGAATAATAGAGTTAACGGCAAGAAGGATATCTGCGCTTTCGTCAATGATTGCAGGAGTGTTGCCTGCACCAACACCGAGAGCTGGTTTACCAGAAGAGTATGCTGCCTTAACCATACCAGGGCCACCTGTTGCAAGAATGATATCAGCTTCCTTCATTACAGTATTAGTCATTTCAAGAGAAGGAACGTCAATCCAGTCAATAATGCCTTCAGGTGCACCTGCTGCTACTGCTGCTTCAAGAACAAGTTTTGCAGCTGCAATAGTTGCATTTTTTGCACGTGGGTGTGGGCTGATAATAATAGCGTTACGTGTCTTAAGTGCGAGTAAACACTTAAAAATTGCCGTAGACGTTGGGTTTGTCGTTGGGATAACAGCGGCAACAACACCGATAGGTTCTGCTATCTTTTTAATGCCGTATGCTGTATCTTCTTCGATAACACCACAAGTTTTAGTATTTTTGTAAGCGTTGTAAATGTATTCTGCAGCGTAGTGGTTTTTAATTACTTTGTCCTCTACGATACCCATTCCCGTTTCCTCTACTGCAAGCTTTGCAAGTGGAATTCTTGCCTTGTCTGCTGCAGATGCTGCTGCCAAGAAGATCTTGTCAACCTGCTCTTGCGTATAGGTTGCGAAAACTTTTTGTGCTGCTTTTACACGAGCGATTGCCTCGTAAAGAGCTTCCACATTGTCAACGATTTTGTAAGTTTTGGTTTTCATTTTATATGTCTCCTAAAATTATTTACTAATTTGATTATTAAGATATGCAAATGATAACGCTTTGGTAATTGTGGTCACCGATAATGTATAGCGTATTCAGATAATCTTCTTAAATATTCAAGATATTGTCGAAGTCGCCCAAGCGTTGCCTTGGGGATAGAATATCCTTTCATTTGCTATCTTATTATTTTATAGTTGATATTATAGCATACATTTAATTTTTTGGGAACTACTAAATTGTTATATCGGTATTATGTATATCGATATACCCTAATCGATATATTTTGACCGATAAATATATTATTAATGAAA
>JAZNVV010000070.1:0-2752 GCA_045593005.1 Christensenellaceae bacterium
CTGCGTTCAGAATGACAGAAAAGGAGATTCTTCACTGTGTTCAGAATGACAGAAAATGGGATTCTTCACTATCGTTCAGAATGACAGAAAAGGAGACTCTTCACTGCGTTCAGAATGACAAAAAAGGAGATTCGTCACTGCGTTCAGAATGACAGGGTTTATTATTTAATAAAATAAAATGGAGTTATTATGGTTAACGAAATTACAAATTTATCATTAGAAGAAAAATTACGTCTTTTGACGGGTAAAAACGTTTGGGAATTCATGTATTACCCAGGCAAAATTAATCAACTTAAAATGTCGGACGGACCTTGTGGTTTACGTAAAGTTTCGCACGACGGTGGCGAAGGTAAGCAGGAGTCTTTTAAGGCCACAGCTATGCCTGCTCCTGCCGTTTTATCTAACACATGGAATAGGGAAGTTGTTAAGGAGGTCGCCTCAGGTATTGCCGACGATTGTATTGAACAAGACGTTGACGTATTGCTTGCCGTAGGTGTTAACTTAAAGCGTGACCCACGTTGTGGCAGAAACTTTGAGTATTTTTCCGAAGATCCTTTTTTAGCCGGTGTTCTTGCTAAAGAGTTTTTAGAAGGTGTACAGCAAAAAGGCATAGGCACGTCGTTAAAGCACTACGCTGCAAACAACACAGAGCGTGACCGTTTGTGGCTTTCTTCAGATATGGATTTACGTACGCTTAACGAACTATATCTTTATCCTTTTGAAATCGCTACAAAGGCTAACCCTACGACCGTTATGAGCTCATATAACCTTGTTAACGGAACTCACACGGCTGAAAATTCGTACCTTACTAAAATTTTACGTAACCGTTTTGGTTTTAAAGGCGTATACGTTTCCGACTGGAACGCTTGTCACGACCGTTCAAAGGCGCTTATAGCCACTTGTGACGTTGATATGCCTTACGTTGACGAAAGTTACGAAAACTTGAAACAGGGTCTTAATGACGGCAAAATTACCGAAAAAGACGTTGATGCATCTTGTCAAAGAATTTGCAATCTTTTAAACTGGGTAGAAGATAACAAAAACTTAAGAATAAAAACGACCGACGTTGACGGTAGACATTTGATTGCTAAAAAAGGCGCGCTTGAAGGGGCTGTATTACTTAAAAACGACGGTATTTTGCCACTTTCAACGGGTAAGAATATTGCAGTTTTCGGCAGATTTGACGGTGAAAACGTCGCTGGTGGTGGCTCGGCAAGGGTAAACCCTTACGTTGACGCTTTACCACTTGGAAAGACTATTCCTAACGTTGATCCAACTGCTAAAATTTTTGATGAAGCAGAAGGCTATATTTTTGGTTACAGCAAGGCAATGTGTGATTATCATAATCTTCCACTTGCACTTAAAACGGCAAAGGACAAAGATTACGTCATTATACACGCATCAACTTCGTACGCAATCGAATCGGAACAGCACGACCGTCAATCAATAAAATTCGACCCGTATATTGAAGAATTCATTAACAAAATTGCCAAGGTAAATCCTAACGTTATCGTGGTTATGTATGCAGGCTCGGTTATAGACGTTTCTGCTTGGGAAAAGAGTGCAAAAGCAATTTTATACGCAGGCTTTGCAGGTCAAGCTGTGAACGAAGCCGTTGCTGAAATATTATTCGGTAAAGTGTGTCCATCGGGTAAACTTTCTGAAACGTTTATCAATAAACTTGAAGACAGTTTTGCTTACCAAATCGGTTACGGCGACTGTGCTGTTGAATATAAAGAAGGCCTTTTAATGGGCTATAAATATTATGATAAAAAGAAAGTTAAAGTTCGTTATCCGTTCGGGTACGGTTTGAGTTACGCTAAATTTATTTATAGCAATCTTTCTATTAAAGAACGTGATGGTGAAGTTTACGCTAACTTTGACGTTAAAAACGATTCTTCAGTTGACGGTAAGGAAGTCGTTCAAGTTTACGTCGGATACACCAAGTGTGGCAAAGACGAGCCTATACGCGCCCTTTCTGCTTTTGATAAGCAACTTATAGAAGCAGGAAAGACAAAAACTTTTGAATTAAAACTTGATAAGCGTTCGTTTGAGTATTACGATACCGTTTCCGAACGTTTTGAAACAAGGTCGGGCAAATATAAAATTTACGTAGGTAGTTCGTCAAAAGATTTGCCTCTTGAAAAGGACTATATTAAGGGTTAAATTACAATTAAGGGACAATAAATTATAATATTTAATTAAAAATTAGCAGAATTGTTGATAAAATATTGAATATGTTTTTCATTGATTAGTGAGGTATATAATTATGAAAAGACGTAAACTTATAATCTTGTCGCTTGACGCAATGATTAAAGAAGATATAGAATATTTAATGGATAAACCGTTGGTTAAAAAAATGCTTAACGAAGGAGTTTGGATAAAAACGTTAAGAACGGTTTTCCCATCAAATACCTATCCATGTCACTCATCTATGATTACTGGTGCATATCCTTATAAAACTGGGGTTGATACGAATTTTTACGAAGGCACTACGACTTGGAGGGCAGAGCGTAAAAATATTAAGATTAAAACTTTAGTCGACTATGCTAAAGAGGCTGGCTATACCACGGCAAACGTGTTCTGGCCTGTTCTTGGTGGTGATAAAAATATAGATTATAATATCCCTGAATATTTCCGTGGGGCAGATTGTTTTAAGTCTGTATTACAGGAAAACGGCATGTCGGAACAAGTATATAAGGATATTGTTGAACCAAATCTTGAACTTACAAAAGGTTACGGCACAGCTGGT
>JAZNVV010000071.1:0-6676 GCA_045593005.1 Christensenellaceae bacterium
CTATTATTATCAATCCCTTTTTTCTTTTTTTGGGAAAAATGGTTTTGGGGTGATAGTGCTGTTTTATATTATTTGACGGCGTTTTCAATGCCTATTTCGCTTTACTTTGTGCTTGCAAACGCTTTACCGATGTCAAATAATTTAGTTAGAAACGACGCCGCAATTTTGTGGGGTATTGCGCACGACGATCCTGCAACAAAAGTAATGTTTTCACTTTTAAAAGTTCACGCATTGTTGTATAAAGGTTATACGCCTGCTGAAATTCCAGAAGAATTTTATTTTGACGTTCCACAATTACCGGAAGACGAGCCAAACTTTATAATGCTCTTAAATAATAGATATTATTATTATCTAGATAAGGGCGATTATGAAAACGCTACAAAGGTAATTAATCGTTTAGAAAGCGTGCAAGATTATATTGAAAAGTATATGGAAGGACCTATCGGCGCAGATATGCTATACAGTTATTGTACGTTTATGAAAAATGAACATACAGCCGACAACCTTATGGAAGACTATGATAAATATTTGAATAAGGTAATAAATTCACAGAATATGAGAGCAAAACTTGCTTACGTTTTATACGTTTTGCAAGACGAAGTTTTGGTTGAAGATATGTATAGTAAAGCGTTAGAACTTGCTGAAAAAACTGAAGTTTTAGGTCTTAAAAAAATGGAAATTAAGCTTGTAAAAGATATGGAAAACGACGTTAAAAACCTTGCTATTAACGTCAAATAAAATTAAAAGAGCATCGAATATTAATTCGATGTTTTTTTATTTAATTTAAGATAAAAAAATTAAAAAATAACTTGTAAATAAAGTTCAAATATGATATAATTTTATTAATATTTATATTAATAAAAAAACTTGAGTTTTTAATACCGATTTTTTGATATTAAAAGGAGTAATTATGGAAAACAATAATAAGGTGCAAGGTAATTATGGCGAAAGTCAAATTCAAGTGCTTGAAGGTCTTGACCCTGTAAGAAAAAGACCAGGTATGTATATCGGCTCTACTGATGAACGTGGGCTTCACCATCTCGTACAGGAAATAGTAGATAACTCTATTGACGAGGCACTTAGTGGTTATTGTAATACCATAACTGTTAAAATCAACAAAGACGGTTCTTGTACGGTAATGGATAACGGTAGAGGTATTCCTACGGCAATACACCATACGGAAAAGGTATCTGCAGTACAAGTCGTATTGACAAAACTTCACGCAGGTGGTAAATTCGGTGGTGGGGGCTATAAAATCTCCGGTGGTTTGCACGGCGTAGGTCTTTCCGTAGTTAATGCGTTGTCTGAATGGCTTGAGGTTGACGTTTATCAAAACGGTAATCATTATAAACAGGTCTATAATAGAGGCATTCCACAAACTGAACTTAAAATTGTTGATTCTGCCGACTTTACAGGCACTTGGGTTACTTTTATGCCTGATGCTGAAATTTTTGAAACGACAGAATTTGCATACGATAATATTAAGGGTAGACTTCGTGAACTTGCTTACCTTAACAAAGGCTTGACTATTAAACTTATCGACGAAAGAGAAGGTAAGGAAAGGAGTGATACTTTCCTTTATGAAGGTGGTATTGCTCACTTTGTGGACGACCTTAATAAAAATAGAGAAACAATGTTGCCAAAATCGTTCTATTTTGACGTATTCTTTGGTGATACTGAAGTTGAAGTTGCTCTTCAATATAACGACGGTTATAGCGAAACGATTTATGCTTTTGCCAACAACATTAATACAGAAGAAGGTGGAACGCATATCGACGGATTTAAGAGCGTTTTAACCAAGCTTATGAACGACGCTGGTAAAAAGTTGAATATTCTTAAAGGCGACGACAAAGTTTCTGGTGAAGACGTTAGGGAAGGTATTACGGCAGTTGTTTCTGTTAAACTTACCGACCCACAATTTGAAGGACAAACTAAAACAAAACTTGGCAATAGCGAAATTAAAGGTCTTGTTTCAAAGGCAATGACGGAGTATTTTGGCTCATATTTAGAAGAAAATCCTTCAATCACAAAAGAACTTTTAATGAAGTGCTTAACGGCGCAGAGAGCAAGAGAGGCTGCCCGTCAAGCGCGTGAAAACACAAGACGTAAAGGCGTTTTAGAATCTACTACGTTACCTGGCAAACTTGCCGATTGTTCGGAAAAAAATCCTGAACTTTGCGAAATTTTTATTGTCGAAGGTGATTCGGCAGGTGGTTCTGCAAAGGGTGGTAGAGATAGACGCTTCCAAGCGATTTTACCACTACGTGGTAAGATATTAAACGTTGAAAAAGCCCGTATCAACAGAGTATTAGAAAATGAAGAAATAAAAGCAATGATAACTGCTTTCGGTGCTGGTATTAACGAAGACTTTGACGAATCGAAGTTGAGATACGATAGAATTATCTGTATGACCGACGCCGACGTAGACGGATCGCATATTAGAATTTTACTTTTAACGTTCTTCTTCCGTTATATGCGTCCACTTGTTGAAAAGGGACACGTATATATTGCCCAGCCACCACTTTACAAAGCGACAAAAGGCAAGGTGGACAAATACTTGTATTCAGATGAAGAGCTTTCTGCTTACCTAGCAGAAAATGGCAAATGCGACGTTCAGCGTTATAAAGGTCTTGGTGAAATGGACCCTAATCAGCTTTGGGAAACGACTATGGATCCTGAAACAAGAACGTTATTAAAAGTATCCGTTCAGGACGCTATCGAGGCGAACGATATGTTTACCTTACTTATGGGCGAAAAGCCTGAACTTCGTAGGCAATTTATTGAAGATAATGCAGAATTAGCAAAATCACTTGATTTAGATATTTAATAGAGGAAACTAAAATGGCTAAAAAAGAAGCAAGCCCGGCTTTGACCGAAGAATTTAAGCAAACCCTTGCTAAAACTAATATTATTAACGTTGAAGTAGAAGAAGAACTTCGCAAATCATTTATAGCATACGCTATGGCTGTAAACGTTTCAAGAGCGATTCCTGACGTTAGGGACGGTCTTAAACCTGTTCATAGAAGAATTCTTTACGCAATGCACGAACTTGGTTTAACGCACGATAAAGGCTATAAAAAATGCGCTAAAATCGTTGGTGAAGTTTTAGGCAAATACCACCCACACGGCGATAGTTCCGTTTATGATGCGCTTGTTCGTCTTGCGCAGGACTTTTCAATTAACTTTCCACTTGTAGACGGACACGGTAACTTTGGTTCAGTCGACGGGGACCCAGCCGCTGCTTATCGTTATACTGAAGCAAGACTTTCTAAACTCTCGCAGGAAATGCTTAAGGAGATTGAAAAGGAAACGGTTGACTTTTATCCAAACTTTGACGATACGGAAATGCAACCTGTCGTTTTACCGTCAAGATATCCTAACGTGCTTGTAAACGGCGCAGACGGTATTGCCGTTGGTATGGCGACAAATATTCCACCACACAACCTTGCAGAATGTATTGACGGTTGCGTAGCGCTTATAGATAATCCTGATATTTCTATTGAAGAACTTATGGAATACGTTCCAGCGCCTGACTTCCCAACCGGCGCTGTTATTATGGGCAGGGCAGGCATAAGACAAGCGTATAACACCGGCCGTGGTGGGCTTGTTTTAAGAGCAAAGACTGAAATTGAAGAATTTTCTAACGGCACAAGAGAGCGTATTGTCGTTTCTGAATTGCCATATCAAGTGAACAAGGCTATGCTTATTAAGCATATGGCTGACCTTGTAAAAGATAAGAGAATTGAAGGTATTTCTGACATTAAGGACGAATCGGATAGACACGGTATGCGCGTTGTTATCGACCTTAAAAAAGATGCAAACGCCCAAGTTGTGTTAAATACCTTATATAAGCATACAAATCTTCAAGTAAAAATCGGCATAATTATGCTTGTTCTCGTTAACGGAGAACCTAAAGTTTGCTCACTTAAAGAAATTTTAGAAAATTATATTACTCATCAAATGTCGGTAATAACAAGACGTACAAGATACGACCTTGGCAAAATGCAGGAAAGAGCGCATATTTTACAAGGCTTGGTTGTTGCCCTTGCAAACATTGACGAAGTGATTGAAATTATAAGAAGTTCTAAAGACAAGTTCGAGGCAAGCGATAAACTTATCAATGCGTTTGAACTTTCTGACAAACAAGCGAACGCCATTTTAGAAATGAGATTACAGCGTTTGACTTCTTTAGAAGTTGAAAAGTTAAAGGCAGAACTTGAAGAACTTTCTAAAAACATAGCCGATTTACAAGATATTTTGGCTAACGAATGGAGAGTTAAAGAAATCGTTAAAAACGATATGCTTTCTATTAAAGAAAAATATCCATCACCAAGAAAGTCTGAACTTTCCTACGATTATGGTGAAATTGATATTGCCGACCTTATTGAAAGACAAGATATTGTTATTTCAATGACGCACCTTGGCTACGTTAAGAGAATTCCTGTTTCCGAATACAAATCGCAACGCCGTGGTGGTAAAGGCATTATCGCTCATAAGCCAAAGGAAGAAGATTTTGTTGAAAAGATGTATATTTCAAGCACCCACGACGACATATTATTCTTTACTAACTTTGGTAAGGTTTATAGTATTAAGGGTTATGAAATACCTGAAGCGCAAAGAACGGCAAGGGGTAGAGCGATTGTTAACCTTATTCAACTTTCTCAAGGCGAAAAGGTTGAGGCGCTTGTACCTATTTCCGACGACTTAATTGCAGACTTTAAGGCGAAGGAAGATGCTGGTCAAGAAGTGCCTTGCATTATGATGGCAACCCGTAACGGACTTATCAAAAAGACTTCTATCACCGAATTTGCTAGCATACGTAAGGTTGGTAAAAAGGCAATTTCTATTGTTGAAGGGGATGAACTTATTTCCGTTGCGCTTGCAAACGGCAATGACGAAGTTATTATCGCTTCACACGAAGGTAAGTGTATTAGATTTAGTGAAACTGACGTTAGACCTATGGGTAGGGATACTCAAGGCGTTAAGAGTATGGACCTTAACGACAACGACTACGTTGTGGATATGCTTATAATTAACCCTGATAAAGAAATTATTACAATTTCTGAAAACGGCTACGGCAAACGTTCTTCGCTTGAAGATTATCGTTTACAACAGCGTGCCGGTAAGGGTATTAAGGCTGGTATATTTAATGAACAAACTGGTAAACTTGCAAGCCTTAAACAAATCGCTGATGATGAAGACGTTATGGCGATTGCCGACAACGGTACTATTATTAGAATTCACGCAAATGAAATCAGCCGTATCGGTCGTGATACTAAAGGCGTACACGTAATGCGCCTTGATAGTGGTAAAATTGCTACGATAGCAATTACCCCTGCAAGTGAAGACGATACTGTTGAAGATACTTCTGAGGGTGAAGTTATTACTGAATAATTATAAAAAAGGTCGCTTTTTGCGAACTTTTTTAGTTTGATATAATATTTTTAATATTAAATTGACTTAACTAAAAATAAATGTTAAAATAATATTGCAACCTAACTAAATTTATCTCAAAGTATACTCTTTAGGCAGAGTGTATCTTTTCGTGTTACAAATTTTTGAGATAAATTTTTGTAGTTAGTGTTGCAACTTATACGGAAAGGTAGCTTTGTAGGTGTCGTTCCGTATGGGCGACACTTTTTATTTATAGGAGATTTTTATGAAAAGATTTTTAACGCTTATTTTGGCAGTATTATTTTTAGCGTTAAGCGCAGGTTGTTTTGGCACAGGCAACACAAATGAAAACAACAACACTATAACACCTCCATCTTCAACTGAAGGTGATCTTCCACCAGAAGGTCCAACTAAACCTGAAAGACCTGTTATTCCAGACTATTCTGAGTTCAGCCAAGCAATGCAAAATGTTTTAACTGACAACAATTACCTTGGTTTAATAGCAGAAGCTGAAAAACATTCAAGCTTGGGTGCTTACAGCAAAAACAATAACGCTTACATGGCAATACCTTATCAATTCTTAACAGATGAAGGTTTTGATGTTATAAACATTAGTAAAAATAACTTAAGGGCGCGTTCAGAATTGTTCACTATGGGTAACGACTTGTACATAACACTTTATGCAGAAAAAGCAGCAAGCACAAATTACTTTGCAAATTATGTGTTGAAGTATGAATTGACTGACCAAGAACTTTCTGACCTTAACAGATTGTATTCTTCAGCAAGCCCAGTATCAGACGCAACCTACGTTCAAGCTCCTTTCTTTATTCAAGAACTTTCTAAACTTAAAACACCAGAAGTTATAAGCGAAGCATACATAACTCCCCAAGCTTATGAAAAAGTTAATGCAGATTTTAAAAATGACCCTGTCTTTGAACATGGCATATTGAATGCAACATTTATGAAACATGAATTAAACACACTCGGTTGTGATGATTACACATTCCTAGTTTGTGAAGGCAAGGAAAAAGCCAAAGCTGTTAAAAACACTGGCAAAATGGGTATAATAACATACTCTATGCTTGGTGATTATAGAAAAGATATTGATGGAAATAAAGTTTATTACAACGATCAAAATAATATAACAAGTACTATTTTAGATGAACATGCTGAGGCTTTCCAAAACAGCATTAAGCAAGTTACTTTCTATCATTCAAATGATTGTTTCTTATTTAATTACATACCAGATTTAAATGCTGAATTAGAACGTTATAACTAATAA
>JAZNVV010000072.1:0-6115 GCA_045593005.1 Christensenellaceae bacterium
CCGTTTATTCTTGCATATAAAGACGTTAAAAGTAAAGATGAGTTGTTAAAAAAATACTTAAACGACGTACAGTTTATGTTTGGAGATATTGCGTCGGAAATTTCTTATTCAAACGATAACGTAAAGTATTATTTTAATCACGATTTAATTGATAATATATTAAATAAAGGAATTATTACAACAACAAAAAAGTTGTTGGAGGTCAAATAAATGAACGAATATTATAAATTTTTAGGTGTTAGCCAAGATGCTACTGATGAAGAAATTGAACAAGCTTATTCTGAACTTCGCGCAAAATTTTCAAAAGATAGATTTGCCGAGGGCGAAGCTGGCAATAATGCTGCCAAAAATTTAACTAAACTTGAAGAGGCTTATTCTGAAATTATGGATGCTAGGAAAGGCAATAGAAACGATTTTGAAGAAAAAAATTCTTCAAACGCTACCATTGACCAAGTAGCAGAAGCAATTAAAAACGGATATATTGATAAAGCGCAGTCTTTACTTGATACAATTTCTGTTCGCACGGCTGAATGGCATTATTTACAGTCTGTTGTTTTTTATAAAAAGAACTGGATTAACGATAGTAAAAAACAACTTGAAATTGCTATCAATATGGACCCTTCTAATACAAAATATAAAGAAGCGTACAACAAGCTTTTATCTAAAATGAATTACACTAATAATAATTTTAACAACCAGTTTTATTCAGGTAATTCAAATTATCAAGGTGGCGGCTACACCGACAGACAAATGGGTGGCGACGGTTGTTTAGACTGCTGTACAGCCTACTGTTGTTCTGAACTTTTGTGTTCTATGTGTTGTGGACGATGAAAACACGTACTTTAACGCTTTCGGCACTTTCAGCATCTTTAGCAACTGTTGTTTTAATTTTGGGAACAGTTTTTGCTGAAGCACTAGATTTATTTGCCGTTATAATAGCTCCCGTTATTTTAGCAATGCCACTTTACATTGATTCTATAAAGGGTAGTTTACTTGCAACGCTTGTTGCAGGAATTTTAGCATTGCTATTAACTGGCTTTAACATTGCTAATTTATTATATATTTCATACTTTTCGTTTTTTGGATTTTTTCCGATTGTCAAATATTACGTTATGACAAGGCGTAAGAATAAAATAATGTATTATTTATTATGCTGTCTGTGGTGCGCTTTAGCAATCATAGGTATATATTATTTTTATACGGCTTTTTTAGGCTTGGGGTTAGATTTAATTATTCCTATTAGTCCATCAGTTATGCCTATTATACTTGCAGGGGTAGGCGTTTTAGTTTTCTTTTTAATGGATGCGTATGTTTTTGCAACGCAAATATTTATGTTTAAACTTTTAAGCCGTATATTAAAAAACAAGTGAGTGTTATGATACTAAAAAATGGTGAATACGTCGGTATTGTTGAAAAAATCGGCGTAAATGGGGAAGGTATAATAAAAAACGACGGTATAGTTATATTTATACCGAACGTTCTTCCTGAAGAAAAAATTAAATATAAGGTTTTAAAAGTTGCTAAAAATTATGCTTATGGAAAAGTTGTTGAAATTTTAGTTCCTGCCGACGATAGAGTTCGGCCTATTTGCCCAGTTGCCGATAGGTGTGGGGGCTGTCAACTACAACATTTAAGTTATCCTATGCAACTTAAATTTAAAACAACACTTGTTGCCGATTGTTTAACTAAAATCGGCAATCTTAACGTATCAGTTAAACCCACTATAAAAAACGACAATGAATTTTATTATAGAAATAAACTTCAACTACCTATTGCATCTAAAAATGGTGAAACGTTTATAGGTTTTTATGCTGAAAATTCACATAGAATTATCCCTATAAATAAGTGTTATATTCATCCCGACTGGTCAGAAAAGATTATCTCTGCATTAAAAGAATATATTTCAAAATGTCATATTTTAGGGTATGACGAAGAATTAAAGATAGGGTTATTAAGACACGTCGTTGTGAGAGAAACAGGGTCTGGCTTTATTATTACGTTAGTTGCGACAAGTGAAAATTTACCTAAAATTGAGTATTTTATTGAACTACTAAAAAAATCGTTCGTGCATTTTAGTTTATACCTTAACGTTAACGATAAAGATACAAACGTTATTTTTGGTGATAGATTTATTCTTAAATACGGCAAACCTTTTTATCAAACGGAAGTTTGTGGTATTGTTTGTGAAATCGGCGTTAAAAGTTTTATGCAGGTAAATAATTATATCGCGTCAAAAATTTATCAAAACGTTGTAAAACTAATAGATTGTGATGAAGATACATACGTTATAGACGCATATAGTGGGGCTGGCCTCATGACTGCAATGCTTGCTAAAAAGGCAAAAATGGCTTATGGTATTGAAATCATTGACGAAGCCGTTGAAGTCGCTAACAATTTAGCAAAATTAAATGGTTTAAGTGATAAAATGGTCAGCATTTGTGGGGACTGTTCCGTTGAATTGCCACCACTTGTTGAAGAATTATCTTCAAAAGGAAAGGTTTCAGTAGTGCTTGATCCACCACGTAAAGGGTGTGATAGAAAGGTTATTGAAGCAATTAAAAAATGTAAAATTGATAAAATCGTATACGTTTCATGCAACCCTGCAACGCTTGCAAGAGATTTAGGCTTACTTGTTGGCTCACTCAAATTCGACGGTAATGAGATTAAAAAAGATAACGACTACACGCCTGAATATAATATTGATTTAGTCCGTCCATACGACATGTTTAGCCAAACCAAACACATTGAAAGTGTCGTTTGTCTGACGAGGAATTATATATAAGGAGAATTATGGAAAAGATTGAGATTGCAGTAAATAAATACAGAGAATTAATATTAAAAGCAGAGCGCCAAATTTGGAGTACACCTGAAACTGGCTATAAAGAAATTAAGACTTCAACATATTTAGCAAACGAGTTTGTTAAACTTGGATACGATTTAGTTTACGCTGATGGTATAACTGGTTTTTATACTATAGTTGACACCGGTAGACCTGGTCCGGAAGTTCTTATTCTTGGCGAACTTGATTCCGTTGTTTGTCCATCACATAAAGATGCCGACCCAGTAACTGGTGCTGTTCATGCTTGTGGGCATAATACGCAGAGTGCGACTTTGTTAGGAATTGCTGCCACATTAAAAGAAGACGGTGTTTTGGACGGCTTATGTGGTAGAATTAGACTTTGCGCTGTGCCGGCAGAAGAATTCCTTGAAATTGAATATCGTAAAGAGTTAAAAAAACAAGGAAAAATCAAATATTTTGGTGGCAAAACGGAATTTTTACACCGTGGTATGTTTGACGGTGTTGATATTGCGCTTATGGTTCACGCTGCTGGGGAATATTTTTGTAATGCAGGATCAGTAGGTTTTATCGCTAAAAATATTATTTATAAAGGGGTAGCATCACACGCTGGGGCATCACCATGGTATGGTAGAAATGCTTTATACGCTGCAACTTGTGGCTTAAACGCTGTTAACGCTATACGTGAAACTTTTTACGATCCAGACCTTGTAAGATTTCATCCGATAATTACTCACGGTGGCGATATTGTTAACGCTATTCCTGAAACTGCTCAAATTGAAAGTTATATTCGTGCAAAAACTTTTGATGCAATGGTAATTAATAACAAAAAAATCAACAGAGCGCTAATCGGCGCAGCTCTTTCGCTTGGAAATAATATTGATATTATTGATATTCCTGGATATTCGCCACTTGTTAATGATAAAAATATGATAGAAGTTGCATCTGACGCTGCAAAATTGGTTGGCATTGACTTAAAATTAATAGACACGTATTCTTCAGGTAGTACGGATATGGGGGACTTGTCTGCAATTATGCCAGTAGTACAACCATATGCTGGTGGCACGACTGGTATGTTACACGGCAAAGATTTTTGTATTAGTGACCCTGAATCTGCTTGCGTTACTAACGCAAAATGGCAACTTGCTATGGTTAAATTATTGCTTGAAAACGGCGCTGAAAGGGCTAAAAATATTATGAATGAATTTAAGCCGACTTTCTCATCAAAAGAAGAATTCCTTGCTTTTTTAGACAATATAAACCAAAGTGGCAATAGAATTGATTATAAAGAAAATAACACTGCCGAAATTAAACTTTAATATTAATTTAGTCCGTCCATACGACATGTTTAGCCAAACAAAGCACGTTGAAAGTGTCGTTTGTCTGACAAGAAATTGAATATAAGGATAATTATGAAAAAATCAATTTTAATTAATGAGCATTTTTTTGACGTTTTATATGCTGTATTTGCAGGTTTGATTGTTGGTACAGCCTATCACTTTTTCCAAAATAGTAATGGATTTGCACCAGGTGGTGTAGGTGGTCTTGCGACGATTACATATCATTTATTTAACAATAATATTAGTTGGTCTATTTTGATGGTTGCATTTAATTTACCAATATTTATATTAGTAAGTATATTTGTAAACAAAAAACTTGGTCTTATATTAATAGTATATATGGTTGTTCAGTCGTTTGTACCATATTTTTATGAGGCAATAGGAGCAATGCCTTATTCATTAATTAATAATCAGGAAGATTTTAATATTGTTTTTGCTTGTATTGCTACGGGTGTAATTTCTGGGTTTGGTTTCTCTATTATGCTTAAAAGGTTTGGCGCTAGTGGTGGTACGTATGGTATTTCTGCATTGATTAAAAAAGCTAAACCAGAAATGAATATTGCATACGTTTCTTTTATTATGGACGCAAGTGTCGTTGCGATTGCTTTCTTTGTTTATGGTATGAAGATTACTCCTGTAATTTGTACGTTACTTAACTTGTTTATTGCAAATATTATCGTTGACAATGGCTTAAATGGTATTAAAAACGGCTATAAATTTGAAATTATCACCAGCGAACCAAACGAATTATCTAATGAACTATTAACAAAGTTAAAACACGGTGTTACTGAAATTTCCGTTCATGGAATGTATTCCGATACTGATAAATTTATGTTGGTATGTATTATAAATAAACGTCAACTTGGCGAAATGATGAAAATATTAAAAAAATACCCGAAAACTTTTGCAAGTTTTAGTAAAGTTAACGAAGTATTTGGTAACTTTAAAAGAAAGTGTTAATTTATTTATAAATTATTTTACAAAAAAAAACACACCTAACGGTGTGTTTTTCTAATTATAGGCTTGAAAAAGAAAAAAATATATGTTAAGATTTATATATTAATATTTATAATAGTTAAGGAGAATAAATGAACGATAAAACATTACTATATCAAATAACTGAAACAAGCGATTTTATGATGAGTTTTGTATTAGTTACAAAAGAGAATAACGTTATAATTATTGATGGTGGTAGGCCTGAAGATATGCCATTACTAAAAAAATACGTTGGTAATAGACACGTTTCGGCTTGGATATTAACGCACGCGCATCTTGACCATATCACAGGCTTTATTGATGAATTTAATCGCAACAAACTTGCTGATTTTGACGTCGAAAAAATTTATTATAACTTTCCACCATATGACGAACTTAAAGATAGAACAGACGTGCCTGACCTTGGGTATTTCCGTTGGGATCTAAATGAAGTTCTTCCAAGTTTTCTTAAAATTGAGCCAGAATTAAAGGATAAAGCGCATATTGTTAAGCAGGGCGAAAGTATAACTATTGACGAGTGTAAAATTGATTTTCTTTACACTTATCACGACGGTTTATTTTCAAACCTAATGAACGATTCTTCTTTGGTATTTAAGATTACCACGCCTAATAAAACGGTTCTTTTCCTTGGCGACCTTGGTCCAGAAGGTGGTGACGTTTTATATGAAGAATCAAGACATTTATTAAAGGCTGATATTGTTCAAATGGCACACCATGGACATATGAACGTCGGTATGGAGGTTTATGCCGAAATTATGCCGGAGGCTTGTATGTGGTGCTGTCGCGACTGGCTTTATGACGAGGCTGAAATTCCACATTATCTTGTAGACCGTAAATCATTACGTAAAAGACAACGTGAACGTATGTATGGCACGACAATAACACGTCGCTGGATGGATATTTTAGGTGTTAAAAAGCATTACGTAACTAAAGACGGCACAAATGAAATTGAATTGTAATAATTTAATATTTGGATATTTTT
>JAZNVV010000073.1:0-13446 GCA_045593005.1 Christensenellaceae bacterium
CAACGCGGAAGGGAAGCTCGTGGGCGACGTGGACTTTGCATCGGTGGAGCCGATTGCGGGCTTTATCACCCCCGTGCCCGGCGGGGTCGGTCCCATGACCATTACGATGCTGATGAAAAACACCCTTACCGCGGCGAAGAAGTTTGGCAAGAAAAAAAACTTGTGACGGAATTGCAACAAATGCATTTTACCTCTTGACATTTGGCAAAAAATTTGCTATAATAGTCGAGTAATCGCTGATGTAGCTCAGTCGGTAGAGTGCGTCCTTGGTAAGGACGAGGTCGTCGGTTCAAGTCCGATTAGCAGCTCCATAAAAGACTTTGTTTAATTACAAGGTCTTTTTTTATTATATTGTTGATTAAATTTAAATAAAATGATAAAATTATTTTGTATATTATGTAGTTTTAAATTTGGGGTTTTATATGAAAATTTTACACACGTCCGACTTGCATTTAGGTTCAAAACTAACGGCAAATCTAGACGCAATCAAAAGTAAACAGCGTAAAGCAGAAATTCTGTCTAATTTTGATAGATTATTATTTACTGCAAAAGAAATGGGAGTAGAGCTTGTTATTATTGCTGGTGATTTATTTGATACAGAAAATATTACCAAACACGTATCTACTGAAGTTATTTCAACGCTTGAAAAACATAGTGATATAAAAATTATTTATTGCGTAGGTAATCATGAAAGCACGGCTTTTATTGATAAAAACGACAATTTGCCAAAAAATCTTATTTGTATAACTCAAACAGAGTGGCAGACGTTTAGATTTGGCGACGTTACAGTTACAGGCGCTAATTTAACAGGGACGAATAATTCTTTATTATATAAAACTTTAATGCTTGACGGCGCTGATAAAAATATTGTCATATTGCACGGAGAAATAGCAAAACACAAATCTTCAATGCCGGGCGAAAGGATTAATTTGCCTGAACTATGCGATAAAAATATTGATTATTTGGCACTCGGTCATTATCATTTTTACGAAACGGGCAAACTTGACGAAAGAGGTATTTATGCGTATTCCGGCTGTTTGGAAGGGCGTGGCTTTGATGAACTTGGGCAAAAAGGTTTTATTTTAATTGATACTAAAGATATAACTAATCCAAAATTCATACCTTTTTCAAAGCGCAATTTGCACGAAATTACTGTTGATATTACAAACTGTACGTCTTGGGTGGAAGTTAGAAAAGAAGTTGATGTCAAAATTTACGACATTTCAAGTAAAGATTTAGTAAAAATTGTATTAACAGGTAGCTACAACGTTAATAATGAAACGATTATTTATACTGAAGAGTTAGAACAACAGTTAAATAATAAATTTTATTTTGCAAAAGTTTACGATAAAACGGAAATTTCTTTAACCGACAGCGATTTAGAGGGTGCTATCGGGCTTAAAGCAGAGTTTTTTAGAAAAATTAAAAGTGATGAAAGTCTATCCGACCACGATAAATCAGATATATTGCAACTTGGCTTAAAAGCACTTAAAGGGGAAGAACTATAATGTATCTATTAAAGTGCCATATTGAAAACTTCGGCAAATTTACCGATTTTGATTACGAATTTAATAAAGGATTAAACGTTATTAACAAGGAAAACGGTTGGGGCAAAACAACGTTGTCAATCTTCATTAAAGCAATTTTTTACGGTATGACTTCTTCGCAAAAGCACAATCTTGACGATAACGACAGGAAATTATATCAACCAAGTAATAACGGCAAGTACGGTGGCTACATTGACTTTGTAAAAGAAGGTAAAGAATATCGTTTAGAAAGATATTTTGGAAAGACAGAAAGTTCGGATTTTTGTAATTTAACCGATCTATCGACGGGTAAGCCATACCCAGAGGGCGCTAAAAGTTGGGGTGAAAGACTTTTTGGCGTTAACTGCGACGCATTTTTAAGAACGCTGTTTTTATGTCAAAAAGACATAGATTTATCTAATAATAAAAGTATTTCTGATAAAATAGGAAACGTTTATCAAGAAACTGATAATGAGAGCATTGATAAAGCTTTAAAGATATTAGATAAAAAGAGAGTGGAATTAAAGCATAAAAACGGTAAAGGAGGTTTAATTTTTGATAAAAAAGAAAAACTTTCCGAAGTAAATTCGAATATTGAAAGATGCAAAATGGCTATTTTAGCTGTTGAAACGATTGAAAACAAAGTTATTGAGGCTGAAAAGGAAATTATAAAGGTAGAAAAAGATCTAAAAAAGGTTTCCGAATTAGCGAAAGAAGTTAGAGAAGTTGAGGCTATTAAAGAAAGGAAAAAACTTTTTGATGAAAAAAATGATAAAAAAGAAAAATTATCATTAAAACTTGCTTTAAATCTTAAAATTTTAGAAAATAGCAACGCAACACTTAACGACGTAGAACAAAAAATTGCCGATTGTTCAGAAATTGTCGCTTTAAAAAACGACGTTAAGGATAGTGAAATTAAATTGCATGATTTAAGCGAAAAAAGACAAAAAATTAATTCTACTTATTTAACTAATCCGACTTTTAATGATTTGCAAGAGTTGACTTTGCTATCTAATGCGCGCACAGAGATAGAAACTAATATATCTGAAAAGGAAATTTTATCCGTTTCTACAAAAAACAATAAGTTTTCATTGCTTTTAACAATATTATCTGCTGTAATGCTTGTAACGGGCGTTATAATTGCGTTATTTGGTTCAGTTATATTTGGGGCGATAGTTGCCGTTACTGGCTTTGTAGGGGCATTTGTGGGCTTAATATTATACGTTACAAAATCAATTAAAATAAATGCAACGTATAATAGTAAAAATGATACGTCAGAAGTTTTAGAAGTCCGTAAATTGAATATAGAAACTCAAATTTTATCATTAAAAACAAAGCTTGGTTTAGTTGATTTAGGTTTAACAGACCTAGCAGGAAAGTTAACTAATGACTTGGATAAGTTAAGTGATATTTCTGCAAGTGAAAAGCACTTAAAAGAGTATATAGCTGATAAATCTAATAAAATAATAGAAAAAGAAAACGACGTCATAGCCTTTTTATCACAATTTAATTTGCCTAATGAATATAAAACCGATAATTATAAGGAATTACTAAATAAAATTGTGTTGATTATGCGTGACATAATCGCTTTTGAAGAAGAAATTATAGCACTTGAAAAAGATATTGAAACGTTAAAATCAAATGGAATTATTATAAGTGAAGAATTGTTTAAAATAAACAAGTCAGAAATAGATGAAAAAGAAAAAGAGTTAAATAGTTTATTAATTCAAAAAAGGAACAATTTATCGTTATTAAAAAATAATCAAAAAGATTGTTACTTAAAGCAAGAAAGGCTGTCTGACCTTGAAGAAGAGGCTACATTATTAAGTGAAGAAATTTTTTCACTTATAAATAAATATAATTTAGTGACAAAAACTATTGAACTATTATCAGAGGCAAGGAAAGATTTATCTGAAAAATATTTAGCGCCGATAACTAACGGAGTTAATTATTATTTAAAGCGTTTAACTGGTAAGGAAGATAAGATATATTTAGATACGGAATATAAGGTTAACGTAGAAATCGGTGGGGAACTTAAATCGATAGATTATTGCTCGCTTGGCTGGAAAAATATTTATTCACTAGCGTTAAGATTTGCGTTTATTGACGAAGTGTATAAAGATGTCTCCATTATAAACCGTCCATTTATTATACTTGACGACCCTTTTGTTAATTTTGACGACGGTAATTTAGAATTAACGCTTAACGCAATTAATGAAATTTCAAAAGAAAGACAAATAATTTATTTTGTTTGCCACGATTCAAGAATATGTAAATAACTTTATATGTCAATTTTATATTAATTTTTTTTGATAATTGACTTAGTTATAATAAATATTCTATAATATAAAAAAATTTTGGAGATAAAACGTTGTTAGAATTAAAAAATATTACAAAAAACTATTACGTTGGGGACGAAACGGTTGAAGCGCTAAAAGGCGTTGATATTAAGTTTAGGGAAAGCGATTTTGTTTCGATTTTAGGTCCGTCTGGCTGTGGTAAAACCACCCTTTTAAATATTATCGGTGGGCTTGACCATTACACGTCGGGTGATTTAATAATTAACGGTGTTAGCACTAAAGAATATAAAGATAAAGACTGGGATACTTATAGAAATCACTCTATCGGTTTTGTTTTCCAAAGTTATAATCTTATTCCACACCAAACAGTATTAGAAAACGTCGAACTTGCTTTGACGCTTTCTGGTGTATCTAAAAAGGAAAGACGTGAGCGTGCGAAAGAGGCACTTATTAAAGTTGGCTTAAAAGATAAGTTAAAGAGCAAGCCTAACCAACTTTCAGGTGGGCAAATGCAAAGGGTTGCCATAGCACGCGCGCTTGTTAACGACCCTGATATTTTACTTGCTGACGAACCTACTGGCGCGCTTGATTCTACTACAAGCGTACAAATAATGGATTTACTTGCTGAAATCGCTAAAGACAGACTTATCATTATGGTTACGCATAATCCGTCGCTTGCCGAAGAATATTCAACAAGAATTATCCGTATTTTAGATGGTTTAATTATAGACGATACAAAACCACTAACAGAAGAAGAACTTTCTTTAATTGAAAGTGAAAAAAATCAAGAAAAACCTTGTGATGCTATTGATAATACTTCAGTAGAAGAACATATTTACGCAAGAAAGAAAGTAAAAAAGAATAAAACTTCAATGTCTTTTTTGACAGCGTTATCATTAAGCTTTAAAAACTTAATGACAAAAAAAGGCAGGACGTTTTTAACGTCATTTGCAGGCTCAATAGGTATAATCGGTATTGCGCTAGTTTTAGCAATTTCAAGTGGTTTTCAAGCATACATTGATAGGGTGCAAAAGGATACGCTATCGAATTATCCTATTACAATTACGGCACAAGCAACCGACGTTGAAAGTATTTTAACATCCGTTATGGATAAAGATGAAGAACTTGAAGAGTTCCCAGACGACGAATTTATTACTGTAAATAAAACGAACACTAAAATGCTTCAATCAATGAGCCAAAGTCGTAAAACGAACGATTTAAAAAACTTCAAAAAGTATATTGAAGCCACAGATACTGCGCTTGATGAAAGTAAAATTAGTGCCGTTCAATACGTATACAATTTTGATTTTAGCGTTTATTACAACGGCGTTAATTTAGATGAAAAAAGTAACAAGCTTAAGAGCGTGATTGAGGGCAGTAGCGCTTTTGGTGAAATGATAAATAATCAAGAATTTATCAAGTCACAATACGACTTAATAGGCTCAAATAGTAGATGGAATAATCCAAATTCAGCCAACGAGGCAATTTTAGTCGTCAATACTTATAACCAAATTAGTGATTCAACTTTGCTTAATTTAGGATTTAAGACAAAAGGTACTTTTGACCTTTTAGTTGAAATGTTCAAAATGTCTATGAAAGGCGTTCAAGAAGATACGATAAAAGGTATGGTTAAAACGACTTTTGGTTACGACAATTATGAAGATTTACCAGAGGTAATCACTTTTAACGAAATTATCGGCAGAAAATATATCATTATGCCTAATTCATATTTTTATGAGTTAGCAGAGGTAACCGAAGGAGAAAATGCTGGTAAAAAATATGCTAAAGAAATAACTCCTAATATATCTACTGGTATTGAAATTGAGATTGTAGGTATTGCAAGACTTAATGAAGAAGTAGTTGGTGGCTCGTTAACTTCTACGGTCGTATATAGTGATGCTTTAACTAAAAAATTAATTGAAATTAGCAATAGTTCAGCTGTTATTCAAGAACAACTTAATGATTTACGTTACAATATTTTTGACGAAACTGGCGCAGGCAAATTTGAAGATACTCCTATTGTGTTAGACACGAAAGAAGGTGAAAAGAATTTAAGAAAATTAGGTTATGCCGATATCGACGCTCCGTCGAGCATTGCCATTTATCCAGTAAGTTTTGAAGATAAAGATTATATCGAAGAATATATTTTGGACTACAACAAAACTGTTGATGAAGACCAAAAAATCACATATACCGACTTTTTAGGGCTTATGATGAGTTCAATTTCAACTATTATTGACGCTATCAGTTACGTTCTTATCGGTTTTGTTTCCGTTTCACTTGTCGTATCTTCAATAATGATAGGTATTATCACGTATATTTCTGTATTAGAAAGAATAAAAGAAATAGGTATTTTACGTGCCGTTGGCGCATCAAAGAAAGATATTTCAAGAGTATTTAATGCAGAAACCTTGATTATTGGTTTTGTTAGTGGTATTATAGGTATAGGTGCAACGTTGTTATTAACGATACCTATTAATCTAATTTTAAGCGCGTTGGCTGGCATTAAAAACGTAGCAAGTCTACCTGTCGCAGGTGCATTTATCCTTGTTGGTATAAGTATGTTACTGACCTTTATTGCAGGGCTTGTTCCATCAAGAATTGCCGCTAAAAAAGACCCAGTTGAAGCGTTAAGGAGTGAATAAAATGATTGCTAAAAAAGATTTTGGATATACGTCTACTGGTGAAAAGGTTGACCTTTACGTATTATCAAACGGTTGTATGGAAGTTTCCGTTATTACTTACGGCGCAACGCTACAAGCAATTAAAGTACCAGACAAAAACGGTAAACTTATCGACGTATGCTTGGGTTATGATACGATAGAAGGTTATCAGGCAAACGGTGGTTACCTTGGCGCTGTTATCGGCAGAGTAGGCAACCGTATTGCTGAAGGTGAATTTACACTTAACGGCGTAAAATACAATATCTTTAAAAATGAAAGACTTGCATCTTTACACGGTGGCAAAGTAGGCTTTGACAAAAAGGTTTGGAAGGCTGAAATTGTTGGGGAAACGGTTGAATTTACCTATCTTTCCGTAGATGGAGAAGAAAATTATCCAGGCAATTTAAACGTTAAGGTCATTTATTCGGTTTCAAATGATAATGAATTAAAACTTGAATATATTGCTACAACTGATAAAGATACGCTTTGCAACCTAACAAACCACGCATACTTTAACGTTAATGGTCAAGACGCAGGCTCGGCAAGGGACGTTATTTTAACAATAGATGCTGATAGCATTACACCTGTTGGCGACGGGTTATTGCCAGACGGTAAATTTATGGACGTTACTGGCACTCCTTTCGATTTTAGAACGGGTAAGCCTATGGGTGAAGGTATTGACGACGTTTCTAATGAGCAGATTGCCAAGGGCAGAGGTTTTGACCACAACTTTGTATTAAATAAAAAAGGTTTTGGCTGGTATGCGTCAGCCGTTAGTCCACAAACGGGCATAAAAATGGACTGTTATACCGATTTACCTGGCGTTCAATTATACGCAGGTGGCACGACAGCCGTCGGCAAGGGTGGTATTAAGTACGTTAGAAACGGTGCTTTCTGTTTGGAAACGCAAGTTCATCCTAACGCAATTAATTGTCCTGAATATCCGTCAATCGTTTTAAAGGCAGGTGAAACTTATAATACTGTTTCAACCTATAAATTTAGTATTGTTAAGTAAAGTGTAAATAAATTTTTCAAGGTGTGTAATGGTAATAAAAGAATCGGGAGAAATGTATCTCGAAACAATATTTATATTAAAAAGTGAAAAGCCAAACGTTCGCTCTGTTGATATTGTTGAAACTATGAATTATTCAAAGTCTAGCGTTTCAAAAGCCGTTGGTATTTTAAAGGAAACAGGGTATATTACCGTTGATGACCAAGGTGTAATTGATTTTACTGAAAAGGGTTTTTTAAAGGCAAAATCAATTTACGATAGACACAAAATATTGACGGATTTTTTAATTAAAATAGGTGTAAGTAAAGAAATTGCTGAAGACGACGCTTGTAAAATAGAGCATCATATAAGTAAAGAAACGCTTGAAAGCATCAAAAATTATATCAATAAAAATAATTAAATTTTTTCTGAAAAATTAGTTGACAAAAATATTTTTAATATGATAAAATCGCATTGAAGGTTGAGAAATCGACCTTTTTTGCAGGCGTTTAGTTCGCTTTGGCGAACTTGTAAAAATTCGCCAAATATATATGTAAAAATATTAACATTATTCTAATAATGTTTGAATATTATTAAATTAAGTTATTCCGCAGCAATGCGGTTTAATTTTGACAGATAGTTCGCCTAAGCGAACTTAAAAAAGATATAGCAAAGGAGAAGTTATGCCTATAATTATTGCGCCTACGGGCAGAGATTTAAGAGTTGTTAAAATTTTTACGGATGATAAGGTAAAAAAGCACCTTGAAAGTCTTGGTATAACAATTAATTCGGTTATAAGTGTTATTTCTAAAAGTGGTGGTAGTATCATATGTTTAGTTAAAGATACAAAACTTGCCTTAGATAACAATATAGCACAAAAAATATTCGTTGCATAATGGAGGTAGGTATGCAAAAAAAGTTAAGTGAATTTGCTGTTGGTGATATCGGTATTATAAAAGCAGTTCAAGGGGAAGGTCCTATTAGACGTAGGTTGTTCGATATGGGTATTACGCCTGGTGCAGAAGTGTATTTAAGAAAAAAAGCGCCACTTGGCGACCCTATTGAAGTAACTATTAGAAGTTATGAATTAACTTTAAGAAAATCGGAAGCCGATTGTGTGGTTATGGAGGTTAAATAATGTTAAAATTTGCATTAGCAGGTAACCCAAACTGTGGTAAGACTACACTTTTTAACACGTTAACCGGATCAACGGCTCACGTAGGTAACTGGCCGGGTGTTACTGTTGATAAAAAGGAAGGCGTTTATAAAAAGTTTAGCGAACATATTGATATCGTGGATTTGCCTGGTATCTATTCACTTTCTCCATATACGCCGGAAGAAGTGGTATCGCGTAACTTTATTTTAGATGAAAAGCCTGATTGTGTAATAAATATCGTTGACGCTACTAACTTAGAGCGTAACCTATATTTAACGACGCAAATTATGGAAATTGACGTTCCTATGATTATTGCTCTTAATATGATGGACGTCGTTGCAAAAACGGGTGATAAGATTGACGCTATTACTTTGGAAAAGAATTTAGGTATTCCGGTCGTTGAAATTTCAGCCCTTAAAGAAAAGGGTATTGACGAACTTATGAAAAGGGCGTACGCCGTTTGTAAAGAAAAGAGAATGGGAAAGACCGTTCTTGCAGACTCGGCTTTACAACATTTAATAGGAGACGTAAAAATTGCGCTTGATGGTCAAGGCGTTGAAAATCCGTTATTCCACGCAGTAAAACTTGTTGAGTGCGACGAACTTGAAGTTCAGGCTCATCCAACCACGGTTAAAATGGTTGAAGAATTTAAAATGACTTTTGAAGACGAAATTTTCGGAACGGATTTTGAGGCACTCGTTGCCGATAGCCGTTATAAGTACATATCAAAGAATTATTCGAGCGTATTGACTAAGAAAATCGACGACGTTAAAAAAGAAAAACGCTCGGATAAAGTGGATAAAGTTTTAACTAATAAATGGGCTGGTATTCCTATATTTTTGGTTATTTTGTTCGCTATTTTCCATTTGACTTTTTCAGAAGATTTCTTGTTTTTAAGTTCGGTTATAAATCCTGAGTGGGTTTCCTTAGAAGGAACGGCGTTTGAAGGTTTCTTTGGCGAAGGCGCAATTAACTCGCCGGGCGTATTGCTATTCAACCTTATGGATATAATAACTTCAACGATTTCGGGTTGGATTGTTGCCGGTCTTGAAGCAATAGGCTCTCCAGCGTGGGTGCTTGGTTTCTTTGAAGAAGGTTTACTTGGTGGTCTTTGTGGCGTTTTAAGTTTCGTTCCACAAATAGTATTTTTGTTATTACTTCTTTCTATTTTAGAAGATACGGGCTATATGGCTCGTGTAGCGTTTATTTTAGACAGAATTTTCAGAAAATTTGGTGTAAGTGGTAGAGCGTTTATTCCTATGATTATGGGTTTTGGTTGTTCTATCCCTGCTATGGTTAATACGAGAACGCTTGCTGATGAACGTGAACGTACTTTAACTATTAGAGCAATTCCGTTCTTTACGTGTGGCGCTAAAGTTCCTATTTTAGCAGGCGTTGCTGGGGCAATCGTTATGGCGTTTGGTTTTGGTAATGCCGACATTATAACGTATTCAATGTACGTAATCGGTTTATTTATCGCTGTTGCTACTATTATCATAATGCGTTCAACAACTCAACGTGGTGAGGTCGCTCCTTTCATTATGGAACTTCCTGCATATCACGCGCCAAGTTTCAAAAATCTTATGATTCACCTTTGGGATAAGGTTAAACACTATATCAAAAAGGTTTTCACTATCATTTTGGCGTCTTGTATCGTTATTTGGTTCTTATCGAACTTCGGTTGGAACTGGAAAATGGTTGATATTAACGAGTCAATTTTGGCATCTTTAGGTAGTTTTATTCAGCCTATCTTTACGCCACTTGGTTTTGGTAGCCAACTTGCTACGTTTGGTTGGGTGTTTGCTGTTGCTGCCGTTATGGGACTTATCGCTAAGGAAAACGTTTTAGCCGCTTTTTTAACGATTGCAAGCGTAATTTTAGCGCTCGTAAGTTCAAATTCGTTAGTATTAGTTAATCCTGATGTATTAACGCCTGAAATTCTTGCTGAACTTGAAGTTTTAATTGCATCAGGCGAATTTAGTGAAGAAGGTTATGAAGTTGTCGCAATGATTGCAGCAACGGGTATTACTTGGCAAGCGCTTATAGCGTTTATCGTATTCAATATGGCTACGATTCCTTGTTTTGCAGCAGTTGCTACGGCTAAGGGGGAACTTGGAAAGGGCAAATTAAAGTGGACGCTTTTATTCTGGATTGCTACTTCGTATATTGCAGGTACGGTTACTTATCTCGTTCTTTCTTGGTGGTGGACATCTTTTATATTCGCAACGATTTTAGCCGGAGCAATATTAGCAATCGTTATTTGGAATAAAAAACATCCTAATAAAAGGTAATTAATATGGGAACGATAATTGGTATCATAGTTGCAGTTTTGGCTGTGGGCTTTGTAGGCTTTGTAATCGTAAAGTCAATAATAGATAAAAAGAACGGCAAATCTTGTTGTTGTGATTGTTCTAAATGCTCAGTTAACTGTAATTCAAAAAAAATTGAAAACTAATATAAAAAGGCGTATTAATTACGCCTTTTTTATAAAAAAAATAAAAAAACAATATTGACGAAGTATAAAAATCAATGTATAATATAATAAAATTATATAGGAGATATAAAAATGGAATTAAAAGGTACAAAAACTGAAAAGAATTTAATGGCTGCTTTTGCTGGTGAAAGTCAAGCAAGAAATAAATACACGTATTTTGCAAGCGTTGCTAAAAAAGAAGGCTATGAACAGATTGCTGAAATTTTTCAAAAAACTGCTGATAATGAAAAAGAACACGCTAAAATGTGGTTCAAGGCGTTAGGTGAACTTGGTGATACTGCTGCAAACTTGTTACACGCTGCCGAAGGTGAAAACTACGAATGGACGGATATGTATGCATCTTTTGCTAAAGATGCTGAAGAAGAAGGCTTTATCGAACTTGCAGAAAAATTCCGTATGGTTGCTGAAATTGAAAAATCACACGAAGAAAGATATAGAGCGCTTTTAAATAACGTTAAAACAAAGACTGTTTTTGTTAAAGAAGGCGAACAAGTTTGGGAATGTCGTAACTGTGGTCATATAATGGTTGGTAAGGAAGCACCTGAACTTTGTCCAGTATGCGCACATCCAAAGAGCTACTTCGAATTAAGAAAAATTAATTATTAATATAAAAAGCCACTATTAGTGGCTTTTTGATTGTTATAAAGTTATTTTTAGTGTATAATATCTATGGGTGAATTATATGGAAAATTTAACAAAATTTGATGGGCTTTTTTATACAAAGGATGGTAAATATTACGTAAACTTAACTAAATATGTAGTAGATGACGAGTTTTTTGACCCTGACGAAGATACCGTTGATGAAACTGAAGTTTATAGCATTATCGCCGACACAATGAAGGACGGAGAAATCTGTTTTGCATTTGATGAGGATTCTTCTGAGGGCGACGGCGCTTTTTTGTTCTATAAAAGTGAAGAAAAGTTCTTTGTCGATTATATATACGCAAGTAATGATGGGGAATACGTTTTTAACAACGACTTTTTATTTTGGTTTACCAACTACCACCGTGAAATGACTGTTGTTGAAGAAACTGAATTTTTAACGGCGTTACAAAAATATATTGAAGGTAACGATTTGCCGTTGTCTGCAATTTATACGGTTATGCAACAAAGGAAAGTTGCTAATCCTACTGTTAGCGCAGGAATTGACGACAAAAAGCAAGATAATTATAAACTCGCTGCGCAGATAATTAAATCTTCCGGCGCTATTTTAGGGCTTATTTTATCGCTTATTTTTGTTGCAATTAATAGAACGGCATTGTCTGCTTTATTTGGGTTTGGTGTAGGGTTTGCAATATATAGCTTATTTTTATTAATTTCGATTGCCTGTAAATTTAGATATGCTTTTTGTGTGGTTCAATTATTAAATAAACACAAAATGACACCTGATGAAATGAACTGGTCCTTTTATCCTTCTATTGAAAAATATTTCAAACCTATTTGGTATGCTATATTATCAGCTATTTTAATCGCAATTTCATTTATTTAATAAACAATATAAAAGACGGATTAAATAATCCGTCTTATTTTTTTTATTCTCCTATCTTTGTAATAGTAATATATCCGTCAATAAGATTTAATGCTTCGCCAGAAGTGTTGTATAAAGTAATTGTTTCATTACCAACGCTGTTGTAAAGTATAGTTTTACTTGCCTGTGCGTCATTTGTAGCAGTTGAATAATTTAATATTTCACTATTAGGAATTAAAGTTCCATTTGTGTATAAAGAAACACTTTTGATACCGTCTGTTGCAGTAGACGCATTGAAACCATAGTTAATTAAATAATATCCAGCAGGTAACGTTATTCCTGTTGCTGCGAACGACATTGTTGAAGCAGGTGTTTGTAAAACTAACGTTAAAGGGATTGCTGTTGCATCAGCAACTGTTTGTTCGTCAACGTTTGTGAATATTGAATCACTTAAGGACATAGGACCTGCTGGGCCTTGTGGACCGGTAGCGCCCGTTGCACCAGTTAAACCGATAGGACCTTGTGGACCTGTTTCACCTTGTGGACCCTGTGGGCCAGTTGCACCCGTTGCACCAGTTAACCCGATAGGGCCTTGTGGACCCTGTGGGCCTTGTGGGCCAGTAGCGCCCGTTGCACCAGTTAACCCGATAGGACCCTGTGGACCTTGTGGGCCAGTTGCACCAGTTAACCCGATAGGACCTTGTGGGCCAGTTGCACCAGTCAAGCCGATAGGGCCTTGTGGACCTGTTTCACCTTGTGGGCCTTGTGGACCAGTTGCACCCGTTGCACCAGTTAAGCCGATAGGACCTTGTGGACCCTGTGGGCCAGTTGCACCAGTCAAGCCGATA
>JAZNVV010000074.1:0-7303 GCA_045593005.1 Christensenellaceae bacterium
CTTCGCTTGACATGTTTTCATAGTCGGCTAACTCTTTTATAAATTCAAGTATTAAAGGTGTGTCTTTTTTTGTCGCAAAACGAAATTTTGTGTTTCCCATTTGAAATCCTCATTTAATGTAATGGGTTTATTATAGCATACAAAGTCGCAGATGACAAGAGAAAATAAAACGAACACACGAGAGGACGTGTAAAGGAGGAATCCATTTAGGAAACAATTTTGAAAGGGAGAATGATAAACTATAATTTTAATGGCAAGAAGGCGCAAGAACACTACGGGACTGCCCGACTCGGAACTAGATTCTATTGCAAGAGTTTTATACTCTTCTATAATAGAATATTGCAATTCTGAAAAGGGTAAAAAAGATTATGCTGAATGGCAAAAACAACGACAACTTAATATTAAAAATCAAAAAAATGTAGCTCCGTTGTAATCATAGGAGCATTGTATATGAAGTTTTAGACCGCAAGAGGCGGTAAAAAGCGGTGGGGATTAATTTCCTCACCGTTTTTTTTATCCTGTACAAATAAAAATCGATTGACTTAAAAAGACAAAACACTTATAATATAATAAAATAATACAAAAGAGGATTTTATGAAATACCTTCCTTTATCAATACGTTTTACAATTGAACCAGAAACACATTATTCAGCTATTCAAGCATTACAAATAATAGGACAAAAAAATCCCCAAAAAGTTAAGTTTCGAAAGCTAAAAAATGGAACGAAACTTTCCAGTAAAGATTTTTATCGATTGGGAATATTAAATGTTCGCAAATGCTTAAATGGGAATTTGGGTTCTTTTAAAAAGTATTCAAACCGTATGATTGATAGATCTGCTAAAATATTAAACAAGGATAAAAGTCAAAATAATAGATTTTATATAAAAATCCCACATAATGATTTTTTAAATATTATAAATACTATATATAAACTTCTAAAAAAATGTGATAAAGCATCTTGCACATGTTTACTTAATAAGGAATTGTCGTCAACCTATCAACCTAAAATTAATTTTGACGAAACTTCTTTAAAAACAATTTCTCCTGTGCAAACACATATAATTTTACTATCGGAAGCGAAAGGCCACGAAAAAGAATTGCTTAATAAATTAAAGAAAAAAATAGGAGGATAATATTTATGGCAAACTTTCCTAGTAAATGGTTTGACTTCGTGAATCAAAAAGAATTAAAAAGATTAAGAAAAGATATAAATAATACTAAGACATTTAAAATTCAAGTGTTAGTTTCTATCATCATAGCGATAGTTTCAATGTTTTTTAATCAGTATGTAGGATTATGTCCACTTTGGGCTCAAATTCTTATTTGTGTTTTATTATGCTTGATTGTAATTTTGGTTTTTCTATTTCCACTTATTATAAATTCAATTTCAAAATCAAAATCATGTAATGTATACATTGAAGGTAAAAAAGCAACCGAAATTTTTGATGAAGAAATAACTTATAGTATTATGGTCGCAAGCGAATATTTTCAAGCTCTAACCTTAACTTCTTCCGGTCCTTTATCATCAGATTTGAAAAAATTTTATATAATCGAAATACATTATTATGTAATCGAATCATTAAAGAAAATTTCTGATTTTAATTCCAATTTACCAGGAATCTTTGGTGAAAAAGAAAACCAAATAACTTTTGAGAGAGCAAAAAATTTAATTGCGTTAATTGACAAATTGAGCTTAAATGCTAAACTTAATATTCCAAAAAATTTAAATAAAAAATATGTAAGCTTTAAGAATTTTATAAATTCATAAAGAAAGGAAGAAACGCCTTCCTTTCTTTATTTCAGCTTAAAAACAAAGGGCAACCCGTCTCCTAAAGGAAACGGGTTCGCCTTTACTTTGTTTGGTGACCCCTACGGGACTCGAACCCATGATACCACCGTGAAAGGGTGGTGTCTTAACCGCTTGACCAAGGGGCCTTATTAAATTTGATTCCGTATCGTGCAGATGGTTTACCCGAACTGCACGATACCGAATGGTAGCGGCGGTCAGATTCGAACCAACGACCTGCCGGGTATGAACCGCCCGCAATAACCAACTAAGCTACGCCGCCATATCAAATGCTACGATATTATATCTAAATTAAAAGCATTTGTCAACAAATTTCCCACCATTTTTTAAATTTTTTTTTAAAAGGTGGGAAAATGTTTGATTTATTCTAATTATAATAAGTTTATAGTCTATACATTTTTAATTGATCGTGTACGATTTTTACTTCAAAAGGAATATCAGGGTAGAGTTCTCCGTCAACGTTTACGGTAAGTTTTTCCATATTAGAAATTTTTATTTCTTCACAAGTAGACGTGGTTGCTCTTTTATCTTCTAAAATCTTGCCACCATTGAGTTTAAGTAAAAGTCCAACAACCTTAAGTCCTTTTATAAAATCAACTGAAACAAAATTAAGCTTTCCGTCGTCAATTTTAGCAACAGGACAAACTTTGATGCCACCACCAAAACATTTTCCATTAGCAACGGCAGCGATAAATGAGTCGTGGTGAGACGTTTCCCCATTGATTTCTGCATCAAAATTAACGCCTTTAAAGCCAAAAAGTGTTTTAATAAGACACCAGTAGTAGCCGAATTTTGTTTTTCTCTTAAGTTTTTCGTAATTAATTAAGACGTCGACGTCAAGCCCAGCCCCAGCAATGTTCATACCACGAACATTAGGCAGTTGCATATAATCTGTATATTTTGGTTCACCGTCTAAAATAACGTCAAGTGCTTTAATAGGATTTCTAGGGAGGTTGCACGCTCTCGCAAAATCGTTCCCCGTACCACAAGGAATAAGCCCTAAATTAACCTTATCAAAACTATGGAAACCGTTTATAATTTCGTGTAACGTTCCATCTCCACCGATAGCGATAATGTCGGTAGCGCCATGCTCTATAAGATTGTTAGTGAGGGTAGTAGCGTGCCCTTTATAGTTAGTTTTATGAATTGTGTAAGCGATATTTTTTTCGCCAAGGTGCTTTTCGATTTTTTTAAGCGTTTTTTTAAGTTTTTTCCCCTTAATTGTTCCTGCTTTTGGATTAACGATAAAATCTAACATATTCAACCCTATATTGTCTTTAGTGTAATCGAAAAAGCGTTTTGTTAAAAACTTTTCTTCGATTTAATTACATTTTACAATATTTTTTGAAAAAATTCAAGTTTTATGTTATAATAAATTTATGATTGACCATATTTGTACAAAACTAAAAGCCCTTGCAGATGATTTATATAAGCCTTTATATATTGTCGGAGGCGCAGTAAGAGGGTTTATAATCGAAGGGAAAATTTCTGATGACATTGACCTTGCTGGACCTATAACGGCAGAGGAACTTATTTCTGTTCTTAAAAAACACGGTTTTGTCGTGAGGGCTGAATATCCACGAACACATACGGTTATGTTTTCGCTAAAAGAAGATAATTCGATAAAATATGAATTCACGTCGTTTAGGAAAGAAATTTATGCCGAGGGTGGTGAGCATACTCCTATTTCTACGCAATTAACCGAAGATATTTATGAAGATGCATTGCGCCGTGATTTTAGGTGCAACGCAGTATATTACGACATAAAAAGCAATAAGTTTGTTGATCCACTTAACGGTATTGAAGATATAAAAAATAAAGTTCTTAACACCGTAAAAAATCCTAGCGAAGTGTTTTCAAGCGACGGATTAAGGTTGTTAAGATTATTCCGTTTTGCTGGGGAATTAGGGTTTACTCCAACCAAAGAAGTGCTCGCTTGCGCAAAAGAGTTTTCTGGCAACGTGGTCGATATTTCGGGGGAACGTATCTATGAAGAGTTGACAAAGATGCTAATTTCCGACCAGAAATATTCATATTCTGACAAAGAAGGTCATTATCGCGCTTTTAAATATTGTCATGAGGTGGGAGTGCTAAAATATATCTTTCCAGAGCTGGCTTTAGGGGAGGGTATGCCTCAACGAAAAGAATTTCATCAACACGACGTGCTTGAACACAGTTTTAGAGCGTTACTATATAGCCATCCGTCGGTAAGGCTTGCTGCATTGTTGCACGATATAGGTAAGTCTGTAACTTATTTACGTGACGGATCGCATCACTTTCATTCAGAAGAAGGGGTTAATATTGTTCGCAAAAGATTGCTCGACTTAAAAGCGCCACGGTGCGTTTTGGAAGATACGTTATGGCTCATTTTGAACCATATGTACGATTTGAGGGCTAATGAGCCGATAAAAAACGTCAAGCGATTTATAGTTGATAATTATCCGAAAATCGAAAGGTTATTATTGCTTAAAGAAGCTGATATAAAGGCGAGTAACCCTGACCTTGTACCCTTGACGGTTATAAGATGGCGTGAAATAATTAAAACTATGCAAATTACGAACGCTCCATTTGGGCTAAAAGACCTAAAAATTAACGGAAAAGACCTTAACGAATTAGGATTAAAGGGAAAAGCTGTTGGTGATGTTTTGGATAAAATTTTGGATATGGTGCTTGAAAATCCTCTGCTTAACGAACGACAAAAGCTAATATCGATTGCTAAAGAAATTATGCCAAATTTTTGACAAGGATTATAATTTTTATGCGATAAAATACGTCGGTAAAATAGGACTAATCGACGATAAATTTAGAAAAAAATGTGAAAAAAGAAAATGCACGAGGGCGTTTGCCGTCGTGCATTTATTTATTATATAATTTTTACGCTATCTTATTGACTAAAAGGGGAAAAGGTGGTATAATGTTTAAGCTTATAATAGGAAAGAGCCATCTTTAGAGATAAATTTTTACACTTTACTACGTAAAAAATTTCTTAAAAAAGACAGGGCTTTGAAATATTAGCAAAATAAAAGGCGCAAAAAGCGTCAGTAGGAGACAATATGATAGGCAAATTTCTCAAAACACTTTTAGTATTGTTGCTTGGTGCGATCATCGGTATAGCCGGTGTATTCGGTGGCCTTGTAGCCGGTGGATACTATGCTTTCACGGGTGTAAAGATAGGTCAATTTACAAGCATGATCTGGGGCGAAGACGGAGATGACGAGTATCTAAGTAAAGAAGCCCAAGATATGACTGTACAAGAAGTTATTCAAGAACTTATGGGAATCATGAACAATGGTAGCATTGGCGATCTTGAAAGCTTTATTCCGTACGTGTCAACTCTTCTCGATCAATTAGAATCGAACGACACCGTTAAGAGTCTTATTAAGATTGATAGAACAAAGTTGGCAAACGCAGGTGTTTCTAGCATTACTTCGCTAAATATAGGCGAAATTATGGACGCTATTGAAATAACGGCTAACATTGAGGCAGTTTTAGAGCTTACAGGTATTTCACTTGACTCTCTTGGCTTTGGATTCCTTGATGAATTGTCAATTTACAACCAAGACAAGTACGAAAAGGTTGAAGAAAAATATAACGACGTATTTGTACAGGTAAGTGGTAGTGACGTTATTAATAAAAGGGTAACCGTATACACGCGTTCTACTGTTAACGGTGCTCACGTTTATACGCCGGTTGAAGAACCTGATTACTGGGGTACATATTATAAATTCGCAGGGGCTGGCGACGTTGAAGACTACTATTATTCAACAAATTCTGGCAGATCATTAAATTCGCTCTTTGAAAAGCGCGACGGTGGTATAATTGCTGTAACTTATCAAGGCGTAATGAATGTTGAATATATTGAGTTACATCGTAGACACCAGGCGCTTGGTCAAGTTCCTGTTCTTAAACTCATTAATAACATTTCAGCAAGGGTAGACGATTTAACGTTTGCAGACCTTGAGCTTGTTTTAAACGGCATGCTTAAAGACAGTGGATTGGATTTTGATAAAGTTCTCTCTGCGCTTATGCCGACCGAAAAGGACGGACAGTTATTAACCTTTAATACATACACTATCGGCGAATTTTTAAATCCGCTTGACGTTAACGTGATTAAAGTTGCTCCACTTTTAGATGCATTCGGAATCGCATCTGAAGGCGACGATACGTTAATTGCAAAACTCATCAAAGTTCTTGCCTACCACTCTGATGAAACAACTCCTAAAACGCTTGGTGAAATAACAGACGGTTTAATGACGGAAGTTCCTGTCATTGACCTTATAGATGCAGTTGTTGACGGCACTGGTCTTGATTTAGATAACTTCCGTGGGGTTATCGAACTTTTAGCATATGAAAATCCTACAGAAAAAACAGGTAAACGTAGTATAAACGAGTTTATGGAAGTTCTCCAGAGAATTGATTTTGAAGACTCGTCTATTTTATTGATAGACCTTATTGATTCACTTGACATTTCCGGTCTTAACTCCGACAATGAACTTTTAAAATTGCTCTTAATGGATGGAGAAGAAAAGCTCAATCTTAACGGCGCTATTGCAAAACTTCAAAATTATAACGATACGTTATATTTAGCTGAACTTATTGATGCGCTTGGCATTGATTTTGGTGATTTACAACCACTTATTGATTTATTTGTGTTAGGCGAAAATAATGAGCCTCTTACGATCAGAGATGCTCTTGATAGAATTCAAAATATGATGACAGAAGTATGCACGATAGACGTCATTGAAGCACTTGGTGTCCCAGGTCTTGATGCAGATCAACTTCTTATACGCATTGTTTCCTTTGATGAAAATGGTAATCCTCTTACTCTTCAAGGAACTGTTAATAAACTCCAAAACTACGACTCTAAAATTTACACGATTGACGTGGTAGAAGGTCTTGGCGTTCCATCGCTTAAAGATAACGACCTTATAAATATGCTTGCTTATACTGATGGTGTAAAACTCACTATTGGCGAAACGATAGAAAAGGTACAAAACTTCAATGATACGTTATATCCAGCAGATATTATTGATGCGCTTGGTGTAAACTTTGGCGATTTACAATCAATCATTGATTTAGTGGTGTTAGATAACGATGGAAACAAACTTACCATTGGTCAAACGCTAGATAGAGTACAAAAGTTTGACACTGAACTTTACACAGCAGACATAGTAGACGCATTAGGCGTAGAAATGTTAAAAGACAATGCGCTTGTAGAAATGCTTGCTTATACTGATGGTGTAAAACTCACAGTTGGCGAAACAATAGATAAAGTACAAAACTTTAACGACACATTATATCCAGCAGATATTATTGATGCGCTTGGAATTAAGTTTGGTGATTTACAATCAATTATTGATTTAATCATATTAGATAACGACGGAAATGCGCTCACTATTGGTCAAACGATAGATAGAGTACAAAAGTTTGACACTGAACTTTACACAGCAGACATAGTAGACGCATTAAAGTCGGATCGTAGCCATGTCGTTCTG
>JAZNVV010000075.1:0-15569 GCA_045593005.1 Christensenellaceae bacterium
ATTTTTCTCCTAAAAAATATTAGTCTTATTAAGACTATTTTTATTATACCCCTCTAAAATAGTCTTGTCAAGACTAAATTAAAAAAATTATTTATCATAAGTCTATAATGAAAGCATGAATACACAAATTGATAAAAGAATTAGAGAATTACGTTTAGAAAACAATTTAAATCAAACAGAACTTGCTTTATTATGTAGTGTTAAACAATCGTGCGTTAGTAAGTGGGAAAGGGGTGAAACTTATCCCGATCCGGAAACTATCATATTGTTGACTGAAATTTTTAAAGTTAGTGCAGATTATTTATTAGGTATTATTGACTTTTAAAAATGTTACTATTAAAAAAGCCCCGTTTTAAACGGGGCATTTTTGTTTATCATTAATAGTTTGTTATTCAGTTGGTTGGGAAATAATTTCGTCTTCTTTAATTTCGTCTTCTTTAATTTCGTCCTCTAAAATTATTTGTTTATCCTTTTTATTTAATTTCTTTTCTTTTTTTGCTTGTTTTTCTTTTTTCTTGTTTTCTTTAATGATAAGTTTTTCATTTTTAGAATTATTAAAATCTTTAACTTCCTCAAAAATTGCTACGGCTTGCTTGTTTTCACTTGCAGTATAAAAGAAAGCAGAGCAAAAGTTTGAAATGCCGTCTAAAATTGTTACTAAACCAAAGATAATAGACATATTTTGTGGCTTACTAAAGGTAATTTTAACAACTAAAAATGCTGAAATTATCACGGCAACTGCAACGGTAAGCATTATCCACCAAAAAGCAACGGAATATTTTTTTGATTTGATTGAGGTTTGTAACTTAAACGAGCCGTCGATAATAATTAAAAGACTTAAAATATCAATCATAATATTAACGGCGTCTTTACGTGAAATCATAGTAATAACACCACTTACAATTAACGCAACACAGATAATAATTTTAACGGCAAATTTTAGACTGCGTTCACGTTTAGCAAGGGTATGGACGCCCCATGCAATACCCGATACGGTCGTTATGACGCCAAAAGAAATTGCTAACACGTCAAAAGAATTGTTAAACGAAATAAAGCAAATACCAAGCGCTACAAGTGCTATGGCTAAAAGGATATAACCCCAACCGAATTTTTGAATTTTCATGTAATTTATCTCCTAATTTTTTTTATTAAATTATACAGGCAAAAATTCACTTTGTCAATACAAAAATTTAAATATGGTTAACTTTCGCATATACGTTCCCTCAAATATTTGTACGGAGCGTCTTTTTTATTATATACGAATATTTTTAAAAATTCATCATAAATATAATTAGAAAGAAAAAATCAAAATCGTTTTTATGCGTCATAAATCGACTAATTAAGTGAATTTTTTGTGGGAGAATTAGTTATATAATGAAAGTATTCGTAGTAAAAGGTAAAGTTTTATTGATTGTTCTATTAGCGCTTATTTGCGCGATAGTTCCGTCCACGGCGATAATTGCTACCGTCGCTGGCAAGGAAGTTAAAGAGTTACCTATATATTCCGTTAAAACGGACGAAAAGAAAGTGGCAATTTCTTTTGACTGCGCGTGGGGCACACAATACACCGATAAACTTTTATCTATTATGCAAGAAGAAAACGTCAAAAGCACTTTTTTTATGGTGGAATTTTGGACAAATAAAAATCCAGAATACGTAAAAAAGATTTCCGACTTAGGACACGAAATAGGTACGCACTCTGCAACGCATCCAGAAATGAGTAAACTATCAACGGAAAAAATTAAAGCCGAATTAACTTCGTCTGTAAATGCTATAACAAAAATTACGGGCAAAAAAGTTGAACTTTTCCGTCCACCGTTTGGTGATTATAACAACAACGTAATAAATTCAGCAAGAGAACTAAATTTATATACAATTCAATGGGACGTAGATAGTCTTGACTGGAAAAATCTTTCTGCAAAAGAGATAACGTCAAGGGTGCTTAAAGGTGTAAATAACGGCTCAATAGTGCTATTCCACAACAACGGTTTACATACAGCGACGGCTTTGCCTGACATCATTAAAGCACTTAAGGCGCAAGGCTATCAATTTGTTACTATCGGTGAACTTATTTATAGGGAAAATTACAAAATTGACAATACGGGCAAGCAATACCCGATTAAAAGCACAAAAAACAGCGCTTCTGCGTGGTAAAAAACATATAAGGAGAAGATTTATGAATTATCTTACGGACAAAAATAACAAAGTTTATTTAAGGGGTGAAATCGTGACGAAGGCAGAGTTTTCGCACGAAGTATACGGGGAAAGCTTTTATGAAATGTTTGTTTTAGTTAAAAGACTTTCGGGGCAAGCAGACGTTTTGCCGATAACTGTTTCGGAACGACTAATTTCTGACAAACAGTTGCAAATAGGTTCTATTATAAACGCAATAGGACAGTTTAGAAGTTATAACAAACTTGTTATGGGCAAGTCAAAACTTATGCTTACAGTTTTTGTTAGAGAATTATTAGATGATAACACAATTTATAAAAATCCTAATAATATAGTTTTATGTGGTTATATATGTAAACCACCTGTTTATAGAACAACCCCTTTTAATAGGGAAATTGCCGATTTGTTAATTGCTGTTAACCGTTCTTACAATAAATCAGACTATATTCCTTGTATAGCTTGGGGTAGAAATGCAAGATTTGTTAAAAATTTAGAAGTGGGCGAACGAATTGCTATTTCTGGCAGAATTCAAAGCAGGGAATATCAAAAGAAATATTCTGAAACGGATATAAAGACAATGACTGCGTATGAAGTATCAATTTCAAAACTATCGGCAATGGACAGCGCTGAAGCTTTTGATATTGAAGAAGAATTTTCTTGTGGATTATACGTTGGGGAAAGCGCTGTTTCAGAAGTTTATACAGGTTAAAAGCAACAAAAAAAGGAGCAAACGCACCTTTTTTTATTAATTAACATTATTTTGATTATTAGTCGATTGCTTTAATGCCTTGTTCCGTGCCATAGTAAACTTTTTTGCCTGAACGTTCAACTTCAATACTGTCATCATTATCATATATTGCTTCTAACGTTTCTTCAAGTGCTTTAGCAGCATCTCTATTTTCACAATAGAAAATTTCTACATAAGAGCCACCGTTAGTTGCTCTAATAAAACCTTCAAGAGAGCCTGTTTCTAAACCTAAACTAATAGCTTTTCCGTTGAGTGCAGCATCTGTAGTGTAGTTTGTAATTATAGTATATTCAGCCTTTTCAAGTTTTTTAACTGCTTTTTCTGGAGTGCTTGGTACACAAGCTGTAAACGTTAAACAAGCTACTATTAATGCAAATGTTAATAATACTGATAAAAATTTCTTCATATTATATTCTCCTTTTATGACCATATCGGTCTATTTATGTTTAAATTATATATTATGTTTGTATCATTGTCAATATGCAAATTTATTTTTTTTTTGCAAAAAAAAGCAAACGTTTTTGTCCGTTTGCTTTCGTGAGTTTCGTTAGGTAGCATCTATGTAAACTTTGCGTTTATGTATTAAGTATAAACTTGTCGCGCAAATCGCTAATGACAACACCATTATAAGTACGGCGTTCCTAACGGAATAGTCGGGTTTATTAATTATTGCTGAATTAAATACGTAGCCCAAATATGTGTTTTGACCGTCGTAATATTCTACTAACGTATGCGTTTGTGTTTTGGCAATATATCTAACTTTTGTGTCTTCACTAAAAGTATATATAAGCCCTGAAAAATCCGTTTTATACAATAACGTATCCTTTGAAACGTTTACGTAGGTAATTTCGCTTGTAGTGTCAACGTAGTCAAGTGATGTCTTTAGGAAAGTTTCCGGTAAATATCCTTTACGGATAGTGCCGTCAAGCGTTGTAGAAACGTAGTAGAACTTTTTACCGTTTAACGTAAGTTCGCCTTCAACGGTTAAATGCTGACCGACGTGTAAACGCAATACTTCATTATCGACGTATACACAATAAGCATTGTCAAGCGATAAAACAGGGTAGTAGTATAAGTTTACGTCGGACGATACGAACATTGTGTTAACCGTGCTAGTAGTAACGGCATCTACCTTGTTAGATAAGTTTTCATTTTTAATTAAATACAAATTATATTCATCAAGTAAAAGGGTGTAGCCTGCACCTTCGTACGGTTCGCCTATAATAAGATATTCAGTATTATTTGCGATTGTGCGTTCAACGTATTTAAATAGTGATGAATTATCGTCAATTTTCACCGTGAAAAGATTAGAATCTAAAATCGTTACTTTTTGCACCGTCTTATTTCCAACCGTTCCACTTAATTTATCTTTAACGTCGCCAACCAAAACGTTTGTAATAGACCTATTGTCGAACTTGTCCGAACTTAAAATAATACTTTGTCCGTTTATAATAAAATAGACGTTTTTATCGTCGAAGTTCATTGCAAAAGCCGTTGCCAACGCCCCGTTTGTTATGCCTGTAAATTCCTCTTTTAAGTTGTCGTGTAAAACAAAAGATAATTCCTTATGATTATCCGTACCATCGGTGTTAAGTTTTACTAATTTATTATTAGAAGTTAGCACGTAAACGTTGCCGTCAAGGTCGGTTTCAATACCATTACAAGGGTAGTTGAACTGATATGATGAAACGGCAGTTTCGCTCGCTTTTTTACAATAAATATCGTTGTTTAAGTAAATATTAATATTGCCGTCGACGTCAACTGCTATTTTAGCGCCATCACTTATTTTACCCTTAAATTCCTTAATATCAGCGCAAGAGGAAAAGTCCGTTTCATTATAAACGTAGATAGTGCCACCGTCCGTGATAGATGCAAAATAATATCTACCAGCTGAATAGTCACAACTTTGAAGTTCTTTTTTAGACGTTATTTTTATAGGAGTTAAGTCAGTATCGGTTAAAGAGTAAAAGCGAATTTCGTCCCCGGACGCTATTGCGACGGTATCTTTACCAAGCGCAAGCATTTTTGCCGTAAAGTCAGTAGTGTCGTAATTAATTACTTTTATTATATCGCCCGTCTTGCTATCGGTAATTTTAATTTTTGTATTAGAAAGCGTCGCGATCTTGTTGTCGAAAATTGCTATATGCTTTGTGCTATTATCTATTCTTGTGTCGGTAGGTTGGGTGGTAGCCATTGCCCAGCCGGTAAATTCAAAAGTTTCAGCATCAAATTTTTGTATCGTTGAATTTTCCGTAGTGTCTACAATAAGAAGTTCGTTATTAAATATTGAAATCGACTTTGGCGTTACAATTTCACCAAGTTTAGCCGTGCTTAAATTTACGCTTGAAATTTTAACGTGTTTATTTAGCCCGTTATTAACGTCAAAATATCCAACGTTATAATTGTTTGTTCCTAAAAATTCAATAAAATATAATCTATCGTTCGTTGCGTAAAGAGAAGTTAAATTTGCCGAAAAAGAAATTGAAGAAAGTGTGCCTGAATTAACGTTGCCACTATACAAAACTCCGTCTTTATAGACGTAAAGAGTGTTGTCTTCAGAAATAGAAACAAGGGGGATACCTGTAAAGTTTGAAAAAGTATATCCTTGTATTTGTGTAAAAGTTACCTTATTGTCAACTACGGACGCTGTATAAACAAAAACAGTTCCCGTTTGCGCAAATACAAAATAGTTATCGTTGCGACAAAAGTTAGTTGCCGACGGAACGGTAGTGGATAGAGCATCAATAGTTAAACTGCTTACGCCCGTAGATAGGTCAAGAGCATATAAATTCATATATTGACCAGTTCTATAAATAAGATAATCTTTTTCACCATACGACCAAAGCAATATTTGACCACGGTCGCCTTCTAAAATATCAGCGTGTACGTCGTAAGTATTATACTTTGCGCTATCAGGGTTTTTGTGATAAACGACGACAGAATATTTATCGTCGTTACTACCTTTTGTGGTGAAAACAAGGTGGTTTTCGTCCTCAACGGCATATTCAGCGTTTTGTGTCTTAAAATATTCGGGATATTCGTTTGGAGAAAAAATCCCTACCGTGACAGGTTGTGTGCTGTCTGCGCTCGCTTTTAACGTAGGGGAATTAATACAAATTGCGCCAAGCGTCAATATCGCCAAAAGTAATATTAAAAAGGTATTTTTAAGTTTAAAATTCTTCATAAGTGTCCTTTGAAAAAAGCGTATAATATACTAATATATTTTAACATATAAAATATAAATAAACAAGACATAAAAGTAAATTTTTTCGCATTTATTAGCGAAAAAAATACTTGCGCAAAATTCGACAAAATAAGTAATAAAAAAAACCGTCAAATTTTTACTGACGGTTTTATATTTTGCAAAAAATTATTAAAAATTTTGTGGCATATATGACTTGACTTGTCATATTTGGGTGGTATTATTAGCGTGTAAAAACGAACAAGTGTTCGGAAATTGAATAAAAAATCCGAACAAAAAAATATTTCGGGAGAAAAACATGTCTAAATACCACAACTCTTTACTAAAGATTTATCCCGATATCGATAGGTACGTAAAGTCTATCGACAGGGAGTTTATGAGAAAAATTATGTTGTCAAAATTTGATACTTCGCCAGCGCTTTCACAATGTAACGATCTTGTAAAACTGACCAACGCAAAAAAATCGCTCCTATACGTAAAGCAAATTATCGGCGAAATTTATGAAAGTTTAACGGAAGAAGAAAAGGGGCTTGTCGGATATAAATACTTTAACAAAAAATGCTCGTGTGAAATACCTGACATTTATAACCGTACATATTATAGAAAACAAAATAAATTAGATAACAAGTTGCAACTTTGTTTTATTAAACGTGGCGTTACACAGGAGTGGTTTAACGATAATATGCTTAAAATTACTTCGATAAAAGAAAGAACGTTAAATAGTAAAAGTTGCTAGGGCTAATCGGTTTCATACGCTTTATTTTTGTGTTCGGGTATTACTATCAACGCTAATATTATTATTGAAGCAATCACTACGGCTACTATTACGAAAATCTTTAATCCGTTAGTTGAGTTTTCCTTTTGTATAACGGAAACGTTTTGACTTTCTTCTTCAGATAAAACTTCTTTTAAGGGCGTTTCGTGCAGGGGAACGTTAAACGGAATTAAGTCTTCCTCCTTAACGTAACCTATTTTGTTATTGTAGGTAACGTAGTAAACGTAAGTTCCGTCCCCGTTTGAAATGCGTCCGTAATATCCAAGAGTTCGGTCTTTGAAAACGTATTGCAACGGAGTTTTTAGAGCGCTGTCCTCATACAAAACGGCTGAAGTTGCCGTCGTTACCGTAAAGGATAGGTAAGGGTTTACTGCGTCGCTTTTAATAACGTCGCTTTTTAATACGTATCCGTCAAGTAATGGTGTTAGGTTATTTGTACCGTAACACTCCACGTGCAAAAAGTCGGAACTTTCGCCTATCTTTTTGACGTAGTAAGAAACGGGCAACTCAAAAAGAGTTTCGTCCTTATTTGCAGACGAGTGAAACATTACGCCGTCTTTTAAAACGCGATAATAACCTTCGTCTGCAAATGCTTTTAGTATAACCTTTGGCGTAATGGTAAACGAAAGCAATAAATAAAATATTAAGAAAAATACAAATGATTTTTTAAAAATAGAACTCAATTTTAACGCTCCGAATAAGAGTGTTTTTATTTTAGTAAACGAAAGAGAAAAATTAAAGACGTTATTTGTGATAAAGGAGGTTTATTTGTCGAATTCGGAAAAAGTGATTATTGAAAAGATTAAAGAGATAGAAAAAATAATGCAAAGCCGTAAAGATGCCGATAAACTTTCACGTTATAACACGGGTAAGAAAAAACACAAAAAACAAATAGAATTTCATAAATGCAAAAAGCGCAATCGCTGGGTTTTTGGTGGTAATAGAAGTGGTAAAAGGGAATGTGGCGCTGTTGAGTGCGTATATATGGCAAGGGGAATTCACCCGTATAGAAAAAACAAAAAAGATACTTTCGGGTGGGTTGTTTCCCTTTCGCGTGAGGTGCAACGTGACGTAGCGCAAAGTAAGATATTAGATTATCTTAATCCACTTTGGATTGACGATATTACAATGGTTTCGGGCAAAAAAGAAAGCCCCAGATACGGCGTTATCGATCAAATAAGGGTTAAAAACGTTTTCGGTGGAATTTCGGTTATAGGTTTTAAGTCGTGCGATCAGGGTAGGGAAAAATTTCAAGGCAGTTCTCTTGATTACGTGTGGTTTGATGAAGAACCACCTAAAGACGTTTATGAAGAATGTCGCATGCGTGTTATTGATAAGGAAGGGGATATTTTTGGAACAATGACACCCCTAAAAGGACTAACTTTCGTGTATGAAGATATCTATCTTAACGAGGCAGGCGACAGGGACGTTTGGTATCAGTTTATGGAGTGGGCAGATAATCCATTTTTAAGTAAAAAGGAAGTTAAAAAAATGACAGAAGTTTTATCTGACGACGCTCTATCCACTAGGCGTTTTGGGCAATTTAAGGCGTCAAGTGGACTGGTGTATCCGGAGTTTGATGAGAACGTTCACGTTATAGAGCCGTTTGACTTTCCTAAAGAGTGGCAGGACGTTATTTCTATAGACCCTGGTCTTAATAATCCGTTATCGGCGCACTGGTATGTGGTCGACTTTGACGGCACCGTTTACGTCGTAAGTGAACATTTTGAGGCTGGGCGTGACGTCGGCTACCATTCGGACGCCATTAAAAAAATATCGGATAATCTTGGGTGGAAAAGGGATAAATTTGGTAGAATTAGCGCTTTGATTGATTCGGCGGCAAACCAAAGAACGCTATCGGGTGTTAAGTCGGTATCTGAATTATTTTGCGATAACGGAATTAACGTAAACACAAACGTTGATAAGGATATGTTTACAGGGATACAGCGTGTTAAAGAGTATCTAAAAGTAAAAGACGGACGTGCAAAAATATATTTTTTCAAAAATTGCGTAAACCTTATTAGAGAATTAAAAAGTTATCGTTGGGGGGAGGGTGATAGACCAAAAAAGACGGACGATCACGCTTTAGACGAGTTGCGTTATTACCTTATGCATAAGCCGACTACGCCTTTACTGACTTGCGAAAAGTCAACGGTATTGATGGACAAGGAAAGAATGATAAAGAAATTAAAAAATGATAGAAAAATACGGTAACGAAAAAGTTCTTAAAGCGCTGTTAAAAAAGGCTTTAGGATATGATGCCGAAGAAACGGTGAGCGAGTACGTCGAAAGTGACGACGGCGTTAAACTAGTTAAGAAAAAAGTAACAAAAAAGAACGTGCCTCCTGACGTTTCGGCAATAAAGATGCTTATGGAAGAAAATGGCGAAAAGGACGTTTTTGCTATGTCTGATGAAGAACTTATTGCCGAACGAAATAGGCTACTTATTTTATTGAAAGAAATTCAAGACAAAAAAGGAGAAAAAGGTGAAAAAGGAAACAATTAAAAACCGAGATAAGTACGAAGAAGAATTAGTACAAGAAGTATTAAGAGATTTTGTTGCGCGTCGAAAAGAGAGAATAATGTTAGAGCGTCAATGGGAACTTAATACTGCATTTTACGAAGGTAAACAGTACACGGGCTTGACGTCTTCGGGGGAAATTATCGAAGGGGAAAAGGATTACGCTTGGCAGGCAAGAGGCGTATACAACCACATAGCGTCGATTATCGAAGCAAGATTATCAAAACTAACTTTGGTAAAGCCCGTTGTTTCGGTTAGACCTGCAAGCAACGACGCTAGCGAAATTTACAACGCATCACTTGCAGAAATGCTTTTGGCGTCAAGTTTTAAGAAGTTAAAGTTTGAGGAAATTGTTTCGCTTGTATTAAAGTGGAGCGAAATTTGTGGCACGGCGTTTTACAAAATCGTATGGGATAAAAACGGTGGAAACAAGGTTGGCTTAACTGCAGACGGAGACGTGTTTGAGGGGGATGTTAAAATTTTAGCCGTTTCTCCATTTGAAATTTTCCCAGATAGTTTAAATGCAAATAAAATTGAAGATTGTATGAGTATTATTCACGCTAAAAAGATGTCAAAAGAAGATATTTTGGCGCAGTTTGGCGTATGCGTTGAGTGCGAAAGTGGTATTTTGACTGATAAAAATAATTTAAAAACAAGTAATACTGACAACCTTATTACAGTTATTGAACGTTACGAAAAGCCATCAGTAGATTATCCACTTGGTAGACTTATTACCGTTGCAGGAGATAAACTTTTATTCGCTGGAGATTTGCCTTACGTTAACGCCGATTTTAATAAAAGGGGATATCCGTTTGTTAAACACGTCTGTTGTGAACACGCCGGCTCATTCTTTGGCAAAAGTATCATAGAAAGGCTCATACCTGTACAGCGTGCGTACAATGCGGTAAAGAACAGAAAGCACGAGTTTATGAACCGTATAACTATGGGCGTTATGACTGTCGAAGACGGTAGCGTGGACGTAGACGATCTGACTGACGAGGGGCTTTCACCTGGTAAAATCGTTATTTATAGGCAGGGTAGTAAAGCACCTGAAATGATGCGTGAAACGACTTTGCCACAAATTTTTAACGAAGAAGAGGAGAAACTTTTAAATGAATTCGTTATTGTTTCAGGCGTGAGCGATATCATGTCAAGTGCGACTGAACACGGTGTTTCTTCTGGTACTGCGCTTGAAATTCTTATTTCGCAATACAACGAAAGATTGCTTGTAAACGCTGATATTATTCGTAATATCTACGTAGAAGTTTCCAAGCAAATCTTAAAACTATATAAGCAGTTTATGATTAAAGTTAGGGCGATAAAAAACGTTGACAACGACGCAAAAACGAAAATCTTTTACGTCGATAAAAACGTAATGACGGCAGACGACGTTTACGTCGATAGTGAAAACGAATTAATTTACACGCCTAAACAAAAGAAAGAAATGTTGCTTAATCTATATAATTCTGGCTTATTATTTAATAATGAAGGCAAACTTCCACAAACTACAAAGGAAAAATTATTGTCGCTACTTGGATATAAAATTTTGGATTCTACTGGTGGACTTATTAAACTTCATCAAGAAAAAGCGCAAAGTGAAAATAAGCAGATAAGGCTAGGTAAAGTCAAGGTAGAAATAGTAGACGACCATGAGATACACGTAGAAGAACACACAAAATATTATTTAAGTGAAATTGAAAAATTAAACGACGTGGAAAGAGAAAACGTTTTACGACACGTTGCTGAACATAAATCAAATATGACCGTTAGTAAATAACGGATTAGGAGGGAAAAATGGAACAAGAAAATGTTAAAGCCACAGTTGCTGACGCAACACAAAATGAAAAACAGGGACAAGACAAATTCAGAGACGTTGAGGCGCTTAAAGCGTCGTACAATTCTTTACAGGCTGAATTTACCAAACGCTGTCAGCGGATAAAAGAGTTGGAGGGCGAGGTGAAAAACGCGTCGTTAAAACGTGAAATTACGCGTGAGGAAAAGTTAGATATTATCAAGGAATATCTTGAGGATATCAAGCAAAACAATTCTGCCGTTATTTTGACCGGTGGAGAAGTTGTTAAAACGCCCGTATCTAAACCGAAAACCGTTTCGGATGCGGGAAGATTAGCAAAAGAATTTTTTGAAAAATCAAAGGAGATTAATTAATGACTACATTACAGACAGCAGATAAGGTGCTTAAAGACTATTATTTAGGTGTTTTACAAGAACAAATGAATAAGGGTATGGGCGTATTCTATTCAATGATTGATAAAACGAGCGAATACGTATACGGCAAAGACGTAAAGAAAATTTTTAGTACTGGTGATAAAAACTATTTATCAGCGCTTGACGAAACTGCAGATCTTCCATCCTCTTATGAACAAGAATACGAAACCGTTACGTTCCCACTTAAAAACTTTTATGCAAAAATTGAAATTTCAGACAAAGCGCTCCGAGCATCTGGCGACAATTCCGGTTCGGTAGTAAATTTATTAAATGCTGAAATGGAAGGACTTTTAAACAGTGCAAAAAATGAATTTGGCAAAATGCTTTTTGAAGGCTCTGGCTACACGACTGCATACGTTAAGGAAACTGCGACGTTGCCTGGCACGTTATATTTAGATAGTATAGATAAAATTGATTACAACGGATATTATTACGTATTTAGTGATGATAATGAATTGAATTCTACATTATCTAGAATATGCGTATATTCGATTGACAAGAAAAATAATTCGATATTTGTTGAAGAAAGTGGTACGATAAAAAAAGGCGCACGTTTATGCACTTATGATACGTCTAATATTCCTAAAGTTTATCTTACTGGACTTTTTGATTTATTTAGCGATATACCTAAAGTTTACGGCTTACATAAGAGTGTAACAAAGTGGTTATATACCAACAAAAAGACGATTGAAAGAGAGCCAACGATTGATGACGTTCAAACTATGCTTGATGAAATTGAAAACGCTAGTGGCGAAGCTCCAAACATTATCATATGTTCATTTGAAACAAGAAGAATGTTGCAAAAAGCTTTCTCTGAAAACAACGTTAATACTGAACCTATGGTGTTAGACGGTGGTTACAGGGCTATTAGTTACTGTGGTATTCCTATCGTAGTAGATAAATTCTGTCAAAACGATTGCATTTATTTCTTAAATACCAACTACTTTAAAATTTGCCAACTTTGCGATTGGGAGTGGCTTGCTGACGACGACGGAAAAATTTTAAAGCAAATTCCTAACAAGGCTGCTTATACGGCAACGCTTGTTAAGTACGCCGAACTTTTATGTGAAAAGCCTCGTGCACAAGGTAGATTAAGAATTAAATTATAAAATAATTTTAATCGGGAGATTTTATGACTGTAAAAGAAATAATTAAAACGTCGTCCGTACTGTTAGGCAGGGACGACGTGTATGGATATTTAAGTGGAGATGAATTTTTAGACGAAGATAGAGGCAGGTTGCAAGCTGAAGTCAACTCTTTTATTAAGTGCGTAAATCTTATCCTTAACGAAATTGCAACGGAATATATCCCAGTAATAAAAACAGAAACGATCAACAATTACTCCGGTTACGTCTACTTTAACTCGCTTGAAATGAACGTTTTAGACGTAATAGGTGTATATGATGCTAACGGAAATAAAATTTCCTTTAAAAACCTGCCCGTTTGTGTAAAGACGGGCAGTCAAGCATCAAAAATAGAGTATAGTTATATTCCACCCGAATATTCACTTGAAGAAGTTGTCGCTTATGAAGAAAAACTTGTCCCAGCAAGAGTTATTGCATATGGCGTAGCATCTCAAATATGTATTATCGAAGGCTTGTATGACCAAGCCAACGTTTGGGAAAAACGTTATAAGGAAAGCCTTAAAAATTTAATTCCGTTAAAAAGGGCAAAAATAAAAGGAAGGTACTGGAAGTGAAAACTTTTTACTATAATGCAAGTGCTCCAAAAGTTAGAAAACTTTTCGACCTAAAATCAACCGAAAATCGTAATCTATATTGTAATAATGAAATTTTAGGGTTTGACAATATAAATTATAGTAAAAAGTCAAAAAAATACTATTTCCTTTATAAGACGTTAGAAAATGTTGACGTATATATTGACGAATACGGGATGATATATAGTTCCGACAATTATAATTATGGAATGGTCGATATAAATAATCAAATTTGCTTTGCAAACGTAATATTAGCAGGGGAAAGAACAGTATATATTTCCGACGGTAAAAATTCAAAAGTGTTTTCACCGACAGCGCCAAACTATATTAGTAGTGCAAAAGCAGGCACGACTGCTTGTCATCACAAGGGCAGATTATACGTTTACGTCGGCAATGGTAAAATAGTTGGCTCTGCTCCTTTTGACGTTGCGAATTTTGACGCTGACAAAACTATCGATTTTATGACGGAAGACGTTTACGGACCGGTATTTGCATTATTAGAAAGTGATAATTTTGTTTACGCAGTTTGCAAGTGGGGGATATTTAGATTTGTTGAAAAATCTTCACGCAATATCAGCGTAGAGTCGGTTGCAAAATTTAACGTTTCAATTAGAGAAGAAACTGTTGCAGGGGTAGGTCAAAACATATATTTTGCCACGCAAGACGCCATTGTCAAGGTAGATGGAACAAACGTCGAAATAGTAAAAAGCGATCTTTTTAACCGTGGATATAGCGTAGAATATTTAAAAGCAATCGGGCAAAACGGTAGATATTATATCCGTGGAAAGTTTAACGGTGAGTGGTTGACGTATTCATTTAAGGACGGCAAGCAAGAAAACCTTTGTCTTGATAAAAACTTCTCCATTTTGCCATCTTTATTAGTGTCGGAAAATCCTGCTGAACAAGTGGTTGGTTACTGGAAAAAGGTTATTTTAGACGAGGACGTTAAACGTAAAAGTTTAATGAAGATATCTTGTACTGCGCTTAAGCCTTGCGTTTTAAGTATTTCAACGAAAGGTCAAGTAAAAAAATTTAACGTAGTAGAGGGCAAAAACGTCTTAAACGTCAATATGACGGGAAGTAGTTTTACAGTTGAAATACAAACTCCTGTATATCAACAAAAAATATCTGACGTTGAACTTGTTTATTATGATAAGGAGATGTAATGAAGGCAAATTTAAATTTGGCAGAGCCAACAAGTAAAGCAGAAGTTTTAGATGGTTTAATTGAGATTGAACGATACTATAAATACCGAAAAGACGAATACGTTCCACCAGTAATTGAGCCTTTAGAGTTCGAAACCGTAGTTTTTGATCAAAAAAGTGACGTCGAATATACAGTTATGGCAAATACACTTTTAAGACCCGAGCAAGAACTTCGCAAATTAAATAGAAAAGACGAAATTCAAAAGAAGTTAAAATTAAATAGCGTTGAAAAAACTAATCTTTCATTAATGAAGACGGCTGAACTTGAAGCCGTCGATAAAAACGTGGACAAAGCGATTAGTAATTTGGAGGAAAAGGCGCGCCTAAACGGTAGTGGATATAGTGAATCGTTATCAGCGCAAATATCTGCGCTTGAACTTGAAAGATTCAACGCCAAAACGAAAATTGAAGAAAAGTATATTCAAAAGGAAACGGACAATCAAGCGTTAGAAGCATATTATAATGATTTGATAAGCCAAGTCGACCAGTTTTATAACGACGTAGAGACGTTTGAGGTAAACGCCAAAGTAGAAGAACTCAAATTGTCTGACGCTAAAACTGCTTTTGAGTACGAAAAATATAATAAAAGTCTTTACGAAAGGTCAACTAAATATAACAATTCATTAAATCAAGCTGAAGCAGAACTTCAACTAGACTATATGAGCATTGTGTATGAGGGGATGAGTGATGAAGAACTCTTATTAAAAGGTTATTTTTATGACGTTGTTAGTTGGATAATGACGTATTATGCAAAATTTACTTCAAAAGTTAGTGCGTATGAAGAATTTCAAGCGACGGAAGAATATATTTTATATATGAAAGATTTTTACGTCGGTTGTCTTGAACTTTTATATACAAGAGCATATGGTAGACCAAGCGCTACCGGCTTAACTTAAAATTAAAATGCCCGTCGCATTAGTCGCTATTCCCATAGGGAATTGCGACAACTGAATAAATCCGTAAACGGATTTGTGATATTTGCTTACGCAAGTTATATTGCCTA
>JAZNVV010000076.1:0-4377 GCA_045593005.1 Christensenellaceae bacterium
TTCATTTTTTTGTTTTTTTATTATACAATAATTGACAAAGAAAAAACAATATTGTATACTTGTATACAAGATACGATTATATAATTAATTATATAAATTACATTTTGGAGGAGGCAATTATGATTAAACTTTCAAAAAAGATAAACTTATTAACAAAAGAAGAGTACAAATATGAACTTCACAACGTAGAAAAGCCAAATTTGTATGATGACTTATATAACTATAAGCAAATTCCAAAAGTTTCATTTAACCAAAGACTTGTGCCAAAGTCAATGCCTGAAAACGTTTGGATTACTGATACGACTTTCCGTGACGGACAACAAGCAGTTGAACCTTACACTGTTGAACAGATGGTTAAGATTTTTAAATTGATGTCAAGACTTGGTGGCAAAAAGGGTATTATTCGTCAAACGGAATTTTTTGCATATAGCGAAAAGGATAGAAGAGCGATTAAGGAATGTCAAGATTTAGGCTATCAATTCCCAGAAATCACTACTTGGATAAGAGCAAGCAAGGATGACTTTAAACTTGTTAAAGAACTCGGTATTAAAGAAACGGGTATTTTAGTAAGCTGTTCAGACTATCATATCTTCAATAAAATGGGTATGAATAGAAAACAAGCAATGGATAAATATCTTGGCACTATTAAAGATTCTTTTGACGCTGGTATTATGCCACGTTGCCATTTAGAAGATATTACAAGGGCAGATTTTTACGGTTTTGTTCTTCCTTTTGTTGCAAAACTTCAAGAATTATCAAACGACGCAGGTATCCCTGTTAAAATTCGTGCGTGCGATACTATGGGCTACGGTGTTCCTTATACCGAAGTTGCTCTTCCACGTTCCGTTGCAGGGCTTGTGTACGGCTTGCAATATTATACAGATATGCCGTCTGAAATGCTCGAATGGCACGGCCATAACGACTTCTATATGGGCGTTGCAAACGCTACTACTGCTTGGCTTTACGGCGCAAGCGCAGTAAACTGTTCACTTTTAGGTATCGGGGAAAGAACTGGTAACGTTCCTGTTGAAGCAATGGTATTCCAGTATGCATCACTTAAAGGCACACTTGACGGAATGGATACGACTGCTATTACCGATATTGCTAATTTTTATAAAGAAGAAATAGGTTATAATATTCCACCTATGACGCCTTTCGTTGGTCAATATTTCAACGTAACAAGAGCAGGTATTCACGCTGACGGTATCAATAAAGATGAAAGAATATATAACATTTTTGATACGAATAAATTTTTGAAAAGACCTGTTGGCGTTATGCTTACAAACGCATCTGGTTTAGCAGGTATTTCTTACTGGATTAACAGTTATTATAATTTAGTTGGCGAAAACGCAATAAATAAAAAAGACGATTTATGCGTAATTCTTAAAGAAGAAATAGATAAACAATTTGCTTCTGGTAGACAAACTGCTATGACGGATGCTGAACTTGTTGACTTAATCGAAAAACACGCACCTGGTCGTTTTTCTAAATAATAGGTATTAATATGAAAATACAACAATCTGTTTCTGACATTATTTTTAAGTCAATTGAAAGTGATATTTTAAGTGGAGTCTATAAAAGTGGTGACGTGCTTTCCGAAAATAAACTTGCAAATAGATATGAGGTATCACGCACTCCCGTAAGAGAAGCCATTAAAAAACTTGAACAAGAAGGACTTATTGAATATTCTGGGACTAAAACGGTAAAAGTTTTAGGAATTGCAAAAAAAGACGTCATAGATATTTATAGAATTCGACTTTCAATAGAGGCAGATGCCGTTATTAAAGCGTCTAAAAATATGTCCGACGACGACTTTGTAGAACTATTTAAAATAGTTGATTTGCAAGAATTTTACGTTAATAAATACGACGCTGAAAATTTGAATAAGGAAGATTCAATTTTCCACCATAGAATATTCGAGTTGGCAAACAGTAATATTTATTATACGATATTGACGGAGTTGCATAAAAAAATTCGTCAGTATAGGATGATATCACAATCAAAAGGTATACGTGGAAAGCAAAGCGTAAATGAACATCGCGCTATTTTGGAGGCGATGAAAGTTAAGGATGAAGATTTAATCCGTAAACTTACCAACGAACATATTTTAAATGCAAAAAACAATATAATTTCATTAGACGAATACAATAAAGAGGACTAAAAATGGGTTTAACTTTAGCGCAAAAAATTATTAAAAATCATCTTCTTTCGGGCGAAATGAAAGTTGGCTCTGAAATAGGATTACGCATAGACCAAACTTTAACGCAACACGCTACTCGTACAATGGCTTATCTTGAATTTGAAACAATAGGTATTGATAGGGTTAGGACTGAAAAATCGGTTGCTTATATTGACCATAATACCCTTCAAACAGGTTTTGAAAATGCTGACGACCACAGATATATTCAAAGCGTATGTAAAAAACACGGCATTTATTTTTCAAGACCAGGTAACGGTATTTGTCACCAAGTACATCTTGAAAGATTTTCTAAACCGGGTAAAACGTTAATCGGCTCTGATAGCCATACGCCTACCGGTGGTGGTATCGGCTGTTTATCTTTTGGCGCTGGGGGTATGGACGTTGCCGTAGCAATGGGTGGTGGCGCATACTATATTACTATGCCTAAAATGTATAAAGTTAATTTAACTGGTAAATTAAAGCCATTTGTTACAGCAAAGGACGTCAGTTTGGAACTTTTACGTTTAATTAGTGTTAAGGGTGGCGTAGGTGCAATTATTGAATGGGGTGGAGAAGGTATTAAAACTCTTTCCGTTCCTGAAAGAGCAACTATCACTAATATGGGTACGGAAGTTGGCGCAACGACATCTATTTTCCCATCTGACGAAATAACTCGTGAATTCTTAAAAGCAGAAGGTAGAGAAGGAGATTATATCGAACTTTCTTCTGATGCCGACGCTGTATACGACAAGGTTATCGACATTAATTTAAGTGAATTAAAACCTATGATTGCTTGTCCACATAGCCCAGATAACGTCGTTACGGTTGAATCACTTAAAGACGTTAAGGTCGACCAAGTTTGTATAGGTTCTTGCACAAATTCTTCCCTTTATGATATGCTTAAAGTTGCCGTTTTGCTTAAAGGTAAAACTATTGACCCATCTGTTTCATTATCGGTTTCACCTGGTTCAAAACAAGTTTTAAGAATGCTATCTGAAAGTGGTGCTTTATCCGATATTTTAGCAAGTGGGGCAAGACTTTTAGAGTGCGCTTGTGGTCCTTGTATAGGTATGGGCTTTTCACCAAATTCGGCTGGAGTATCTCTTAGAACGTTTAACCGTAACTTTGAGGGAAGAAGTGGTACAAAGAACGGTCAAGTATATCTTGTTTCTCCTGAAACAGCAGTAGCATCAGCACTCACTGGTTATATTACGTCGCCTGAAACGTTAGATAATATCAGCGATATTTTAAATGTGAAATTGCCTGATGAATTCCTTATTGACGATAGCGCTGTGTTAGAGCCAGCATCAATTGAGGACGCTAAAAACGTTGAAATTTTACGTGGCCCAAACATTAAACCGTTTCCTGAAAGCATACCTGTTACCGACGAAATTAAGGCAAAGTTAACCTTAAAAGTTGGAGATAATATTACTACCGACCATATTATGCCAGCAGGCGCAAAAATTTTACCTTACCGTTCAAATATCCCATATTTAAGCAAATTCTGTTTTGCTGTTTGTGATGAAACTTTTGCTGAACGCGCGCTTGAAAATAAATCTAATATTATAGTTGGTGGTATTAACTATGGACAAGGGTCTTCAAGGGAACACGCTGCACTTGTTCCACTTTATTTAGGGGTTAGGGCAGTCGTTGCAAAAAGTTTTGCACGTATTCACATAGCAAACCTTATTAACGCAGGTATTATTCCGTTAACTTTTGCTAACCCAGACGATTACGATAAACTCAATCAAAACGACGACCTTTCTTTAATAAACGTATTTGACGGTATTAAAAACGGCAAAATTATTCTTAAAGATTTAACTACAGGTCAATCATTTGAGACTGTTTGTAATTTTACCGAACGTCAGCAGGAAATTATTAAAGCAGGTGGTTTACTAAAATACACAAAATTATGTTAAATAAAACGACGGATTTATTCCGTCGTTTTTAACTTAAAAAAAATATTATTCATAAATTATAGTATGAAATTATGTCAATTAAAAGAAGGCGACAAAGGGATAATTATATCCATAGATAAAAATTGTATTTATTACAATCGTTTAACTAAAATGGGTGTTTGTGAAAAGGAAAAAATAGCACTTTCGGTTAGGGAAGTTAAAAGTGAATATTCACCTGAAGCACAAATATTAACCGAAAACTTATTTGTGCCAAGCGCGTACTATAAAGCGCAAACTCAA
>JAZNVV010000077.1:0-3204 GCA_045593005.1 Christensenellaceae bacterium
ACGGCGTAATGATTGCTATGATAGGCGACATTTTTACTGGGATAGTTCCTGTTATAATTGCGATTTGGGTGGGGCTACTGCTACTTTTTTTAGCAGGCATATTTACGTATAATTATTTTATTAAAAAGAATTACTTGTTAAAGAAAGATGGAAACGAAATTAAGTAACAACTACTTGGCTATATTTTCAGCCGTTTCATATAAGAACTTGGCATTTGTCTAGGTTCTTTTTTATTTATGAGTAATGTTTTTTTAATTTTTACAATTCTTTAACATTTTAAAAACATTTTGTTATAATATAGATGATACACTAAAACCATAAGGGGAATTCTTATGATAAAAATTTTTGTTGTTGAAGATGATATTGATTTAAATCGTTTTGTTTCAAGCAGTCTTCGTAGCGTGGGCTATGAAGTTGTTTCGTGTTTTGACGGTCTAGACGCTCTTGAAAAAATGGACGAAGAAAAATGTGACCTTCTTTTAACCGATATAATGATGCCGAGGATGAACGGTTTTGAACTTGCTGAAAGCGTACGCTCAACCGATAAAACGACGCCTATTATTTTTATGACGGCAAAGGACGACAAACCTTCAAAAATGCTTGGATACAATATCGGCATTGACGAATACGTTACAAAGCCTTTTGATATTGATATTTTACTTATGAATATAAAAGCAATTTTAAGACGGGCGAAAATCGAGACAGAAAAGGAAATTATTATAGGCAATTTTTCTATGAACGCCGAAGAACGTACAGTCACGTTAAACGGAGAAGAAATTTCTCTTACGGTTAGAGAATTTGATATACTATTTAAAATGCTATCATATCCAAAAAAGACATTTACCCGTTCAGCTCTTATGTCAGAGTTTTGGGATTACGACTCTTCTGCCACGTCAAGAACGCTTGACGTGTATATGGCGAAACTTCGTGAAAAGACTTCTAATTGCAACGGTTTTGAAATTGTTACCGTTCACGGTCTTGGCTACAAGGTGGTGTTAAAATGAAAAAGAGAAAAACTACTTCTGCAGGGTTTACCTGGACGGGTGTGATTTCGTTTTTTATTCTAATAGCCGTTATTATGCAGATGGCAATACTTATTTACGACTATATTAGAGAAAGGACGGATAACATTACTTGGATTGCTATATTAATACTTATAGAAATAATAATTCTTGCAACTTTTTGTACGGTATTTGATTGGATTAGAAGAAAAATAACGGTAGATAGACCAACTAAAAAGATTTTACAGGCAACGGAAAAAATTTCGGAGGGAGACTTTTCAACACGGCTTGAAATTGCTCACGAATACGGCAAGTATAATCAATACGATTTGATTATGGAAAACTTAAATAAAATGGCAACGGAACTTCAAAAAAATGAAGTTCTAAAAACCGATTTTATTTCTAACGTTTCCCACGAAATAAAAACTCCTCTTGCCGTCATACAAAATTATGCTACACTTCTTCAAGACGACACGCTTGATAATGAAACAAGAAAAAATTACTCAAAAACACTCATTACGGCATCAAAGCGCATCACCGATTTAATTACCAACATTTTAAAGCTTAATAAACTTGAAAATCAAGAAATCCAAGAAAAGCACGAGCCCTTCAATTTAACCGAAGCTTTGGCTAATAGCGTTGTTGAATTTGAAACGATTATCGAAAAAAAAGACATTGAACTTAACTGTGATTTTGACGACGTTACGATATTTTCTTCAAAAAGCTTACTTGAAATCGTTTGGAATAATTTAATTTCTAACGCTATAAAATTTACGCCAAACGGTGGAAAAATAGATATTTCATTAAAGAGTAACGGCAAAAATGCTGAAATTAAAGTTACCGATACGGGCTGTGGTATGACTAGCGAAGTCGGTGCAAAAATTTTTGAAAAGTTTTATCAAGGCGACCCGTCGCATTCAACTCAAGGCAACGGGCTTGGCCTTGCGCTTGTAAAAAAAGTAATTGATATCTTGGGTGGAGAAATTTCCGTTCAAAGTGAAATAAACAAAGGAAGTACGTTTACAATTTTATTAAAGGACGTTGTTTATGAAGGTTGATTTTCGCTTTCTTTGGAAAAAAATATTAAATCCACCAGCTTGGGCTGTAACGTTAACTATTATCATAACTATTTTAAGCGCTACCCTTTCGCTTGTTATGGTGGCGTTAGGAATAAAAAATGGCGCACTTGCGATAATTGCTTATGTTCTTTTTGGGATTGCAGGGCTTTCGCTTGCGTATAGCGTGTATCTAATTATCCCACTCTTTCCTAAAATAAAAAGGTTGTTAATAGCGTGGATGGAAAAATATAATTTTACCCACCTACTCTTGCGTAATTTTGGGTTTAGGACGGTAATTTTTTCAATCGGCTCCTTTTTAATGAGTTTAATATTTAGTGGTTTTAACGCTTATATGGGCATTAAAAACCGTTCTATTTGGTACGGAGCGCTTGCCTCATTTTATATTTCACTTGCATTTTTGCGTGGTGGCGTTTTGATTTATCATAAAAATAAAATCAGTAAAAAAACTAAAAATTCAAACGACGAGTATATTAAAGCAAAAATTTATAGAAACAGTGGAATTATTACCCTTATTTTAAACATAGCGCTTTCCGTTGCAATAGCGCAAATGATATTTTCGGACGCACACTTTACCTACGTTGGCTTAACGATATTTGCATATGCTGCTTACGCTTTTTATAAAATTACTATGTCAATAGTTTCATTTATAAAAGCGCATAGGCAAGACGACTTAACCGTTAGGGCGATTAGAAATATAAATCTTGTTGACGCTCTGGTGTCAATTTTAGCGTTACAAACGGCACTTTTAACAATGTTTAGTGAAGGCGACGTTAACATATCTTTATTTAATACTTTCACAGGTATTATCGTTAGCACCCTTTCAATAGGCATAGGAATTTATATGATAGTCTATGCGCACGACAAAATGAAAGAAATTGAAAAGGAAAATAGTACAAATGAACGAACAATTTAATTTTAAGTATACGGCACCTACGGAAGCAGAAAGAAAAGAAATAGACAGTATTCGCCGTCAATACCTTTCACAAGAACACTTGGAAACAAAGATGGAAAGACTTCGCAGGCTAGATGCACTAGTAAAAAATACTTCAATTATTTGGGCACTTGTGCTTGGCGTTGTAGGCACTCTAATTTTTGGACTTGGTCTTACAATGATTTTAGAGTGG
>JAZNVV010000078.1:0-3710 GCA_045593005.1 Christensenellaceae bacterium
GAATTGTTTCCTACGCTTTTTTCGTATTAACCTTTCGTTTTCTTTAATTAGCTCTTTGTCTAATTTGCCTTGTACTTTAATATTAAAGTATTCTCTAGATATTTGCTTTATATCTCCTATGTAGTTGTCATACTGCGTATACCGACGTCGGTCGGTTACCGTGCATTCTTACGCACAGCCATAACATATTATCATTTATCGAAAATTAAGTCAAGCATTTTTCAAGTGTTTTTAAATTATTTTTTCAAAAAAATACAACTTGCAAATTATGACGAAATTACTTCAAAAGTTCTTCAAAATCGGACTTTACCTTATTAAAGGATTTTTCGGCTAACTCTTTATTTTTTCCTTTTATGGTATAATAAATTTTAAGTTTTGGTTCAGTACCACTTGGGCGCAAGCATACAAAACTACCATCTTCAAGCTCATAATAAACACAATTACAAGCAGGAATATCTATATTAATCTTTTCGCCAGTCTTAACAACAGTCTTTACCGGCACGGAATAATCTCTAATCGCCTCTACTGCTATACCACCGATTGAAGAAACGTTTTTAACCTTCATTTTATCAACGACAGCGTTCATTTCCTTCATAGCGTTAAGCCCAGCAAATGCAATACTTATGCTTTTACCAAAGAAATATCCGTATTTTTTGTAAAGATGGTTCAATCTTCCACTAATGGTAATTTTATTCATTTGATAATAACAAACCATCTCTGCAAATAACATACTTGCAACGACAGCGTCCTTATCCCTTGCGTGCGTACCACGAAGATAGCCACAACTCTCTTCAAAGCCGAAAACGTATTTCTTTTTGCCAGTATCATCTAAAAGTTTGATTTGCTCACCGATAAATTTAAATCCAACGGGCGTTTCGATAAGTTCAACGCCGTAGTCCTTGGCAATTGCTTGTGCCATTGACGTAGAAACAAAACTCTTAACAACAAAACCATTAGACAAATCCTGTCCGTCCTCACGCATTCTTAACAAAATATAATCTAAAAGAAGAACACCTACTTCGTTACCCGATTACGCCTCAAAATCGCCGTCCTCACCCCTAACGGCAACACCAAGCCTATCACAATCAGGGTCGGTGCCAAAAACGACGTCTGCACCTATTTTATCAGCAAGCTCTATACCCATAGCAAGCGTTTCTTTATACTCTGGGTTAGGAACTTTAACGGTAGAAAACGCACTATCTTTGTTAACCTGTTCAGGAACGAGCGTTGCGTTTATGCCAAGTCTTGACAACACCGTATTGACTGGAACGTAACCACTTCCGTGCACAGGAGTATAAACTAATTTAATATTTGCGCCTTCCTTTTTAACTGCCTTTGGTGACATACACAATGAAATAATATTTTTATAATATTCTTCGTCAACGTCAGCACCGATTACGTGGATACGCTTGTCAGAAAAATCCACGCTTGTAATTTTGTCTGACAAACAATCACCTATCTGATTTATATAATCAACTACGACAGCAGTTGCTTCAGGCGACATTTGAGCGCCGTCTTCTCCATAAACCTTATATCCATTATATTCTTTTGGGTTGTGTGATGCTGTAATCATAATGCCTGCAATCGCTTTTAGGTGCTTAACTGCAAACGAAAGCATAGGAACAGGACGAACGTCATCAAAAATATACGCATTAATACCGTTTGATGCAAGAACACAAGCAGCTTCTTTTGCAAAAACGTCTGAATATAATCTTGTATCGAAAGAAATAGCAACGCCCCTATTCATAGCATCTTTGCCGATTGATTTAATATATTCTGCAAGCGCTTGTGTAGCGCGCTTTACGGTATAGACGTTAAGCATATTCGTCCCCATACCCAAAAGCCCACGCATACCAGCCGTGCCAAATTCAAGGTCTTTTGCAAAACGATATTCAATTTCCTTATCATCATTTTTTATAGATTGAAGTTCAGCAATATCTTGTGAAGAAAGTTTATTACTGTTTAGCCATTTTAAATATAATTCTTTATGCATACAAACTCCTCTCGTTTTATAACTATTAATTATTATAATAATATATATAATAATGTATATATTATACTTATATATAATAACAAATATATAATAACAAATTTAAATAGGATAGGTCAACCGAAAATATATTAATTGTTAAAATGAAAAGCCCACTCGCTTTACTAGCGAACGGGCTAACTATCTAATTAAATTATTTATTAGTATTAGAAATTTGAATTACAGGAACAACCCCTACGCCGGACGTTGAAACAAATTCAAATCCTTCAACACCATTAGCGCCAACGATACAAACCTTATTATCGTCAACGTTGCTTGGCGAACGCAACCACCACGCACCTGCGCCTAAATCATCCATTCTGCATCCAACTGCTCTTGCATAGTCGGTAAGATTTCTATTTCTATTGCCAAGTTTAATAATATCGCTACTATAAACTTCAACGTAACTTAAGAGAGAAACTTTATCTTGCGTATCTTCACAAACAAATATGTTTTCACCCGTTGCATAGTTTTCCGTAGAAGATATGCCGTTTTCTACCGTTATGGTGTGGATGCCAGCAATTTCTTCGGAAGAAAAAGCCTTTTGCAAGAAAGTGCCGTTTAACCATTCTCTAATTTCGCTTTCTTTATAGTTGTTTGTGTCTATTTTATTATTACTATCTTTATCTAAAAGTGCTTTTTGAGTAGTATCTGAACAATCACAATAATTGAACGTGTCGATAATGGTGTCGCACACTAATAACATTTTGTCGTCGTTTTTAGCAATTACTCTCCACTTAATAGGTTCAACCTTGAAGTAGTATGTTGAGCCTTGTTCAACCGTTGCTCCACCAACTGCCTTCTTGCTTGTAGAGAAAGTATATCCACTTGTGAAAGGGTTTGCCGTAACTTTTACATATTTAGCGTCGTCAGACCCCGTGTAATATCCATTAGCATCTGGCGTGTTAGATACAGTAACGTCTTCTGCCTTTAACGACTGCGCATACGTTCCATATTCAACGTATTCATATTCTTCATTACAACCTGCACAACCTTTACAACCATCACATCCATTACAACCGGCACAATCACATGCAAATAATGAAAAACTCATTAATATACACGTAGCAACGATTATTAATGTTCTAATTAAAGTCCTACTATTTTTTTTCATAAAAAACCCCGAAAGTCAAAAATAAAAATTGATATCAATTCTTTACCTTTTTATATTATACAACAAGATTAGCTTTCCGTCAAGTATAAAATAATTTTATTATTTTAAGGATAGCTCTTTATAAATAGCAAATTTATGTATAGAATTAAAAAAATACTGTTTTTACACCAAACGGTAGCGTTAAACTCGACCATTTTATTTATTTACTTCAATGGTTTATTATATTATGTTACTCTTTTTTAATATACTTATATTATATTAAATTCACAGTAAAGTTAATGCTATTTATAGTTTTTCTTTTTATGAGCTAGTTTTCTAATTATGGATAAAAAAGGCAATTCTTTACAAATAAACACTTATTATTCAAATGAATTAAACAGTTATTAGTCTTTAGTTCGTGCCACTCAATGACAAAAGGGTGGCTGCCACGCTAGTGGGCGAACGTAGTTCGAGTCCCCTTTTTAATAAAAATAAATATCCCCACGTCAAACGTGGGGTTTTTCTTTAACGGGTAAAACCCTACGTTACCAGCCACCCTTGAGCAAGGGTATTGAGGTCTGCCATTTG
>JAZNVV010000079.1:0-22629 GCA_045593005.1 Christensenellaceae bacterium
GCAAGTTCTGACCAGTAAATACATTCCGTACCATCAGTTGCTATATGAGTTGTCATAGCCCCTGCTTTATAAATTACGTACTGAACTGATTTGTAGTATTTTGTTGAAAAATCAACTTTTGCTTCACGTTCTTCTGTTACTGTGATACCAGCAGCGCCAGCGTCACAAACCTTACCTTCAGCTACGCTATCGATAATAGCTGAGAATTCAACGTTAATAAATTCGACCTTTTTGCCAAGTTTTTCTCCAACTTTGTTCATAATATCAATGTCAACACCTTTGATTTCTGGACCATCATAATATTCAAATGGAGCAAAAAAGGCATTTGTGTAAACGATAATGGTATCATCTTTTTTACCACAAGCAGTCGTGCCAAATAAACACGTTGCGCCAAGCATTAATGCAAGTAGCATTACAAATAATTTTTTCATATTAATCTCCTTTTTTGGGTAATTACCCTTCTTGTTGTGCTCACTTATTTTAACAGTTTAAAAAATCTTTGTCAACGAATTAATGTATATATTTTATAATTTTTATGAATTTAACTGTATAAATTAACCTTTTTATGAATAATCTATTGTATAATTTGTTTTAATATTCAAGTTGGCAATTTTTCAAAAAATAGTGGCATACAAGTCTTGACTTTTACGTTTATAGATATATAATTAACACGGCGTTTGGAGTGACGGTGAAATTCCGTAAATAAAATAAGGGGGGAAACCTTTAAAGTCTTTCTTTATCCATAAGCCTTGGGGGTGAGCCCCGAAGGTAGGTAAAACTTGAATTTTATCGAACTCTTTAAAAGTTATGAAGGCTTAAAATCGGCGACAATCGTTATAGCATTAATCGTGGCACTTATAGACAAGTTGCTTTCACGTTTTATCAAGCAGAAAATAATTAAAGCCATTTTTCCGTTCACACTTGGTATTTTGGCGTATTTTATATATTACGCAATGCTTTTTGGTAATCCTTTTGCGCAAAACGTTACAGGGCTTATCACTAACGGAATACTTTGTGGTTCGCTATCGTCCGTCTACGGCTTTATTTATAAATGCTTTAAGGAAAAAGATATCCCTAAACTATCCGACCTTAATCCGATAAAAATAGCTATTACCGACGTGTTATCAGACGTTTTACCTGAAAACGCCGAACACGTTGCCGATAGGATTATCTTTGAAACTTCGACTTCCATCAAGGACAATAATATCGACGTGATAAACGCGATACTGTCCGAAGAGTTTTCGGAAATAACCGAAGAAGAAAAAATAACCGTTACGCTTTTAATAGCACAAATCTTAATTCCGTCATCTAGCGATAGTTGACGGTGGGCGAAGCACTTAAGCTTCGCCTTTTTTTGTATAAAAATTTCGTTAAACACAATACTATTTTTATGGACGAAAAAATCATCTCAAACGTTAAAAAAACGTTACAAGAAATAAAGAAAAGTTTTTCATCAGACGACGTTAAGTATTACGAATTTTGCACAGGTAGCGACGTAAATTGCGCGTTAATTTTTATAGACCCACTGACAGATAAAAAAGCGTTTGCTGAATGCATTATAAAGCCTTTAACAAACTTGAAAACGGGAAAAGATTTTGCAAGCATTAAAAGCGCAGTTTTATCCCCCGAGGTTAAAGAAATTGACGACAAAAAAACGCTATATAGTGAGATTTTGGCAGGGAACGGTGTTCTGATAATTGACCAAAACGAAAAAGCGTTGTCCGTCGGCTTTAAGCGCATTGAAAAACGCGCAGTTATGGAGCCACCTACTTCCGTAACGTTAAAAGGCCCACGTGAAGGATTTGTTGAGGACCTTATTACAAACGTCAGTTTATTGCGACGCCGACTAAAAACCACATCATTAAAAATCGAGTATATACCTGTCGGCAAATACTCTTCAACACAGGTGGCTATATGCTCTATAGAAGGAATTTCTAAACCGGGGCTAAAGGAAAAAATTATCAAAAAAATCAAAAGTATAAATATAGATTTTATACCCGACTCTTCGTACGTTTCAAAATTTTTAAGCGAAAGAAAAACGTCGCTTTTTAAGCAGGTTGGCACAACGGAAAAGCCCGATATTTTTATAGCAAAAATAATGGAAGGTAGAGTAGGTGTTTTAGTTGACGGCTCTCCATTTGCCCTTACCTTGCCGTATATGATAGTTGAAGACTTTCAATGCGCTGACGACTATTATAGCAACACTTATAAAGCGACTGCAGTCAGAATTTTGCGACTTATTTCCGTAATGTTAGCAGTATTGTTACCCTCTCTTTTTGTTTCGGCAGAACTATTTCACCTGCAACTATTGCCTTTGTCTTTTTTGCTCACGATAGTAAACAGCATAAAAGGGATTCCGTTATCACCAAGTTTTGAAATGTTTTTAACACTTATGATATTTGAAATATTAAACGAGGCAAGCATACGAATGCCAAAATACGTCGGCATGGCTGTATCGGTAGTAGGTGGTCTTGTTCTTGGCGAAACTGCTGTAAATGCAGGTATAATTTCAGCTCCGACTTTAATGATTGTAGCGCTTAGTGGTATTTGCCTTTATACCGTGCCGGAAATGACGCAAACGTTTTCGCTACTTCGAATATTATTTTTATTTTCAGCAGGTGCAATCGGTGGCTATGGCCTTGTCGTAATGTGTCTTGGTTGCCTTATTTACCTTGTTTCTTGCGAAAGTTACGGAACACCACTTACAGCGCCGTTTTCGCCATTAGTTAAAAGCGACTTAAAAGACAGTATTTATAAAGGTTTTTTTGAAGAAATGTCAAAACGTCCAAAATCACTTAAAAGTAAAAATAAAACCAGGTTAAAGGTCAAAAATGACGGTAACGGTTGCACGAAAGACAACCAAAATGGAGAAAATTAAAATGACTGATAAAGAGATTAAGCCACGTCAATTAATGCTATTTTTTATCGCGTTTTTGCCTATTACAAAATTTTTTACTTTGCCAAAAGCAGGCGCTCAAACTGCAAATGAAGACTTTTGGATATCTGTCCTTATTTGTATTGTTCTAGATTTTATTGCTATAGTTTTTTTGCTTTATGCAAACAAAAAACACAACGCGTCTTTTTATGACATCTTACAAACTAATTTTGGAAAGTGGGGTGCAAACGCTGTTTACGTTATATACTTTATTTATTTCATACTCAAAGCGTTTTCACCTATTTACGAACAGTATAGTTTTTTACAAGCTACCCTTTACGAAACGTCGCCAAGTGCAATAAAATATTTTCCATTTTTAATAATTGCAATATATCTATGCACAAAAAAACTTAAAACGATAGGGCGATTATCCGACATTATGTGGTTGATAACTATTGTCGGAACTTTCCTTTTATTTTCTCTTGCCCTATCTGATATAGATTTTACTTCTATATTACCGATAGGCGCTAACGGGGTGAAGATTTTTGAAGGTAGTTACTATCTTTTAAACTGGTTTACTGATGCAAGTTATCTTCTCTTTATGCTAGGCTCATTTAAACTTGATGATAAAAAGATGTTAAAACCACTACTTGGTTTTTTAGGACACGCAGTCCTCACAATAGGTTTTTGTATAGTTTTTTACAGCGTATTTATATATATTTCAGGCAGGGAACTTTACGCCATTGCAGAAATATCCAAATATTCAAACGTGATAAACTCAATAGGTAGGTTTGACTATATGGCAATTTTTTGTTTACTTGTTCCACATACCGTTAGTATTATTCTTCCACTATACTTTGCTTGTAATATTTTAACAAAACTTATAGGCACAAGGCATAAAACTATTATATGTATCGGCGTATGTCTACTTGTTTATATACCACTTATTTATTTGAATAGTTACGTCGTGGGAATATTAGATTTTATACACATTTATATGACGCCGTTTATATTTATCGCAGGAAACGTATTCCCTTGTTTTATCGCTATAATGAAAAAACCTAAAGGAGAAACAAATGAACTTTACACGAGCTAAATTTATAATGCTTGCAATATGCTTTTTGGCAATATTTTTCTTTTCTAACGATTTTGGTCTTATCGACGTCGAAAAAGCAGCGATTGTAACAGCCGTCGCTATTGATAAAGCAGATGACGAATATGAAGTTTCTCTGCAAATAGCCGTCCCCGAAGCAAACAGTGGTAACACTAATGCAAAAGTGGTTGTTTCAGGAAAAGGGAAAACGGTTGCCGAAGCAATAGGCGACGTAACTACTACAACGGGCTGGTATCAAAAGCTTGCTTTTTGCAATATGATTATCATAGGCGAAAGTTTACTTGATACCAACGTAATGGATTTTTTAGACTATTTTTCGAAAAGCCTTAAAATTCAAGGCTCTGCCCTTCTTGCTGGAGCAGAAGGAAAAGCCAAAGATTTATTGACGACGGCATCTCCACTTGACAACATTTCAAGTTTCTCATTACAAAAAATAATTCTTCAAAAATCGGGGATGGAATCTGACGTTTTAAGCGTTGACATAAAAACTTTCTCTATCGGATATTACAGCCGTTCAAGCTCTTCATATATGCCGTTTGTCAAAACGATAAAGCAAAAAGAAGAAGATCAAACGCAAGCAGCATCAACAAACACGGGTGGTAAAACGGCAGAACAGTCAGGCAGTAAAGAACAAGAAAAAGCGACTTTTTCAGCAACGGAAACCTTACTTTTTAAAAAGGGTAAGCGAGTTGGACTGCTAACCGAAGAAGAAACTCTTGCATCTATTTACATTACTAAAAACAAAAAAGACACGGCGATTATTGTCAATGACGTTGAAATTGACGGTCAAAAAATTAATTATATGTTAAACGTGTTAAAAAATAAGCCAAAAATGTCCATTTCAACAGATGATGGAAACGTTACGTTAAAAATTAAACAAGACGTTTACGTTAAAATTGCCGACGAAACTTCGTCCGATAAAGAACTTTCTAACACGCCTGTCATTTTAGTTCCTAAAGAAGTAGAAGAAAAAGCAACAAAAAATTTAGAAAAAAATATTCATTCACTTATACAAAAATGCAAAGATACGCGTGCCGATATACTAAAAATAGACGAGATGCTTTATCGGTTTCACCATAAAAAATATGACGAGTTAAAAGATTTTTGGAGTAAGCTTTCAACCGACGTAAAAGTTACCGTTCACGGACAACACGCTATTAGAAAGGCTGAAGACTACAATTAAAAAGTGGTAAGGTATTTCCTTACCACTTTTTAATTAATAATTGAGTTTGTTTTTAAGTTTTTTAACGTGTTTTTGCTCACTATTGAGGGCAACGGGCGTATGAAAGTCAACCATTTTAATTTACTTTTTTTACAAAGTAAAATCTAATGCGATTGACTTTTCTGTAACGGCGTGCATATGTTTTTTAACTACGTTACAATGATATGGATCTGTTTGATATTCGTTTAATGCATTAAAATCTTCCAAAACAACTTCAAGCATAACGTCAAAACTTCTTGAAGATTTTAATTCATCAACGCCAACCGTTATGCCTTTTGCCGTCGGCACGTTGCCTATCATTGACAATAATACTTCTTTTGCCTTTTGGGTGCTTTCGCCTTCTTTTAATTTAAAACATACTACGTGTTTAATCATTACTGTTTGACCTTTCCTTCTTTTTAAATAAATCAGTTATAAATTTAAGTTTTGTTTCACTTATGATAACGGATATAAATATGAGTGCAAATCCTATTATTGACAATGCGTTAAAACTTTCACCACCAAGGATAGCAGAAAATAATAAACCAAATACGCTTTCAAGCGACAATATTATTGATGCCTGTGAAGTTGGCACAAATTTTTGCCCAACCATCTGACAGCCCTGCGCTATTAACGTGCAAAAAAACGTCAAATATAAAAGCGTTAATATCAACCCACCGTCAAGCACAATCTCTTGTCTTCCTACTTCAAAACAAAGTGTGCCTATTAAACATACTGCACCTACGACAGCAAGTTGAATGCAAAGTATCACCATAGGGTCTTCCCTTTCGCCAAAAATGGATATAACAATGATTTGAAGCCCATAAAAAACAGCGCAAACGAGAGTTAAAATTTGACCTAACCCTGCTGTTAGTCCCGTTCCGTCCGTAAAAGCGACAAGCCCTATACCCCCAACGCACAATACGCCTGCGACAATACTAAATGCGTCTGGCTTACGCTTAAATAAAGCCCAACACATAAACGGAACCATTACCGAATAAGTCGACGTTAAAAAAGCGTTTTCACCTGGGGAAACGCCTTTTAATCCATAAGTTTGCAACAAGTACGCCGTAGCCAAAATCGCACCTAAAGAAAGTCCCGTGAGGACTGTTTTTTTGGTAATGCTTATAAATTTTTTGTGAAAAATTATAAACAATACTACGGCTGAAATAATAAACCTAATTGCAAGCACGAACATTACTGGTAAAGAATTCAACGTATTTTTAAGTATTATAAACGACGTACCCCATATGAGCGTTGCAATCATTAAAAGAGCAAGCCCGATATAATTAAGTTGTTTTTCTTTTTTTAGCATATCAAAAATCTTTACTACTTAAACGGTCAATCTTACTGTTTATAAACAAGTTTATGACAGTTATCACACTCAACAAGAGCGCCGTTGTTTAGGTCGCTGATGCCTTTCATTGAAATTTCCATACCACAAGCGCCACACTTGTTTCCATTAAGCATAACAAGTGGTGGGAATTTATCCTTTCGTTTATTTTCGTAAAGCCTCATTAAGTCTTCTGAAATAGTCTTTTTAATCTTTTCAAGCTCCGTCTTGATAAGGTCGCTTTCTGTTTTTACGCTCTTTTTGAGTTCGTTGTACTTTTCGCCAAATTCGGTGTACTGCTCTTTTGCCTTAACGTAACTAATTTTTGCTTTGTCGTATTCCGTTTTAACGGCAGACATTGCTTGTGAAAGTTTATTAATCGTTTCGTCAAGAGCCTTGATAGCGCTCATAAGTTCATCAGCTTTTTTTATCGTATAGTGTGCAGATTCTTCCGAATCAATATTTTCAATTTCTTCTGAAATATCTTTAAGTTGTTCTGAAAGCGCCTGCTTTTTAGAAGATACTGATGAAAGTTGGTTTATAAGTTCTTCTGCCTTTTTATCAAGTTTTGCAACGGAGTCAGGGAATGCTGAAAGAAAAGTAAACGCTTGCGCAGCTTTCTTTTTTTCTTCACTTTTAGCGAGTTTATCCTCAATTTCCTTTAATCTTTTATCCGTTTCCTGATATTTTATAAGATTTGTTATCATATCAAATCCTCCTTCGATTTCTATATATTTGGCTCATTTTTACCCGAATGGTAGCGTCAAACGTTACCATTTTTTTTAATAAAACGTTTTGTCGTCAAAAAATTGTACTTTTATATGTTTTGACAATTCATTTGAAAACTTTTTAAACCCATAAATTTCACTTGCGTAATGCGAAAAAAGCAATACGCATTTGCCTTTATTTACAAGGTTTAATATGGCGTGGTGTGGCAAATCGCTTGTAACTATTACGTCGGCATTACCATTATAGAGAACAGCCTCACTACTGCCTGCGCCACAAAAAGAAACAAACTTTTTAATAGCCTTTTCCGTCTTTCCATATTTAAGATAGTTTACTGCGCCAAAAACTTTAACGGCATTATCGACAAATTCACCAAACGTTGTCTTTTCTATAAAGCACTCTCTGCCATAACCGTTTTCACCAGAAATTATATTGATTACTTTTTGTGTTTTAGCGCCAAGCCCTTTGGCAAGATAATAGTCGATACCTTCGTTAGCGATATCAAGGTTTAAATGTGCTGAAATAACGTTTATATCGTTTTTTATAGCATTAAGCACAGCAGAATTTTCACCACCGTCGCAAAGAGAAGAAATAGGATAATAAATTGCAGGGTGATGCGTAACAATAGTATCAGCCCCCACTTTTATCGCTTTTTTAACAGCGTCGTCAGTCAAATCAAGACAAGTTAAGACCTTGTTTACGCTGTCGTGACAAGATACAATAAGACCACTGTTATCGTGCGCGCCTTGCTTTTTAAATGCGTCGCTTAAAGAAAATGGTGCGTAACTATCTATCTTTGCTATTAGTTCTTTTAGGTTCATAATTCACCTATTATATTTTTTAATTTTTTTATCTTTTCATCAAATTCGCTTGCCGTCTTTTCACAAATATTTGCGTTAGAGCGCCATAAGGTTAAGTCTTCAATTTCTTTTTTACACCTACTAATAAAATCGGCGCCTTTAACTAATAAATTTTCTCTACCGAAAAATAATTCATCAACGCTATAAGGCTTTATTTTATCATCTATTTTTTGCGCTTTAATAAGGTCGTAATACTTACCTGCGTCCATAAAAGTATAGTCACGTATCAACGAAAACCCACCATCAAGCAAATATGCCCTTAACTTGTCGGAATTCTTCATAGGCTGTAAAACAAGTGTTTTTACCATTAAACGTGGCAAACATTCAGACAAAATTTTAATAATTTCTTCACCACCCATACCGGCAATAACAACGGTGTCAACCTCGTCGGTAACACCAGTTAATCCGTCGCAAACAACAGCCTTTGCTTTGCCAAGTCGTATATCTTTATCAACAAGTTCTTCAGCCTTTTTTAAGCATTTAGACGAAACGTCGGTAAAGATTACTTTTTTTGCCCTACCAGTTTTTAATATCGTTTGCCCTATATATCCGTGGTCGCAACCAACGTCGGCGCAAATATTCGAATTGACTACGTGCGAAACAATTTCTTCCACCCGTTGCATTAATCTACAAAGTCCTTTAACTTTTTAGATCTTTGTGGATGACGTAACTTTCTTAACGCCTTTGCTTCAATCTGACGGATACGCTCTCTCGTAACGTTAAATTCTTTACCAACTTCTTCCAAAGTACGTGGTCTGCCGTCGTCAAGACCGTATCTTAAACGAAGAACTTTTTCTTCTCTCGGCGTCAAAGAATTTAATAATTCGCCAAGCTGATTTTTAAGTGCAAGGCTGTCCACCGTATCGCTTGGCGATTTGCCTTGGTCGTCTTCGATAAAGTCGGAAAGATGGCTATCTTCCTCCTCACCGATAGGCGTTTCTAAAGATACTGGATCTTGCGCAATCTTTAAAATTTCACGCACTTTTTCTTCGTCGATACCCATTTCTTTTGCAATTTCTTCAGGTGTCGGTTCTCTGCCTAATTCCTGCAAAAGCCTTCTTGAAATTCTAACTTCTTTATTGATAGTTTCAACCATATGAACTGGGATACGAATAGTTCTAGCCTGATCGGCGATAGCACGTGTAATAGCCTGTCTAATCCACCACGTAGCGTAGGTAGAAAACTTAAAGCCCTTGTTGTAGTCAAACTTTTCAACAGCCTTCATAAGACCAAGATTGCCTTCTTGAATAAGGTCTAAAAAGAGCATCCCCCTGCCCATATATTTTTTGGCAATGCTAACAACAAGTCTTAAATTCGCTTCGGAAAGTTTACGTTTAGCGCCCTCGTCACCATCAGCCATATCTTTTGCAAGTTGAAGTTCTTCTTCCGGCGTTAAAAGTGGAATACGTCCTATATCTTTTAGATACATCTTGACAGTATCATCAACGCTGACTTCATTATATAATTGTTCGTAAAGTTCCTTTTCCTTGTCAAACTCGTTTATAACCTGAATATCGTTACTTTCAACGTATTTATAAACGTTTTCAAGTTCAGATACGGTAGGCTCTTGTTTAGAAAGTTTTTCATAAAGTTCGTCGGCAGAAACGTTACCTTTCTTTTTATATTCTTCAATGACTTTATTTACGGCATCAAGAATTTCTTTCCTTAACACTTTTGTAATATCTTCCATTTTTCTTCTCCGTTAGTTTATTGTAATCCACGTTTTTTTATTGTTAATTTGCTTATATCTTCGGCAATGCTTTTTCTTTTTGCCGTTTCAGTTTCCGTTTTGTAAATCTTGGTCAATTTTTCAATTTTTTTGTCGATTGCAGACTTTACAAGCGAATTGACGCAATCACGGAAAAATCTTTCTTTATCAAGTCCAGCCTGCTCGGTCATTTCAAGTTTAAGAATTTCCTTAACGTCGTCAATGATTTCTTCAGGCGCATAATCGAAAACAAGATTTGGTTTTATAGCCTCGCCTTTTGCTTTCTCTTCCATTATATACTTTTGAATAACAACGCCGACAGCCGACGGAAATTCTATCGAACTTATATCGGTTTTCGCTGTGTAATCCTTGTTAAATAAATAGGAATATAAAACAAAGCGTTCTGCCTGTAAAATCTTATCCCCGATAATTTCGTCCTTAATAACAGTATGCTCTTTTTTAACCCCCGTATCCACCCCAACGAGTTCTCTTTTAAGCGATTCGTAGGTAATGCCGGTCAAGTCGCGCACCATTTTAAGAAGTTCCTCTTTTTCCGATTCCGAATCGGATGAAGATATAACTTTAAGCGCCTCTTTTATATATTTTCGCTTTTCGTCCACCTTGCTTACGTCAAACGTCCTGCGCAAAATGTCTAGCTTAAAATCAATAAGTAGTTTTGCGTCGTCAATCAATTTGCTATATGCATCTTTCCCCTGCTTTTTAATTACGTCGTCAGGGTCCATACCGTCGGGAAGTGATATAACCTTAACGTCAAGACCTTCGTCACGTAAAATTTCAAGCCCACGGATTGCCGCTTTTTGCCCAGCAAAGTCGCCGTCGTAACTTATGTAAACGTCGTTTGTAAAACGCTTGATAATACGCGCTTGGTCTTTTGTAAGCGCTGTGCCCATACTTGCAACCACGTTTTCAAAACCAGCCTCAACAAGCGAAATTACGTCCATATGTCCTTCGACTATAATTACGTTTTTGATGCCGACTTCATTTTTAAGCTTTTTTAAGTTATTTAAATTAAATAACGTTTTTCCTTTTGTAAAAACAAGCGTTTCACGCGTGTTGACGTATTTACCAACATCTTTACGATTGTCAATTATTCTTCCACAAAAAGCTATGACGTTGCCAAGTTGGTCAATAACCGGAATTATAAGTCTACCAGCCAAAGCGTCGTAATAGTTAGTATTTTTTACACCAACTGCCCCACTATCAACCATTTCTTTATAAGTATAACCTTTGCTTTTAAGCTCGTTAACAAGCCCGTGATAATCAAGTGACGCGCCTATGCCGAATTTGTTTAAAGTGTCTTCCGAAATACCACGCTTGTAAATATAGTCAATATGATTAGACGCGCTGCCCGTACGCAAGTTCTTTGCGTAAAAACGAGCAGCATCTTTTAACAAAGACAAAATCCGTTTTTTATGCGACATTTGTTCCTTAATCTTTTCGTCGCTAACGGAAACGGCAGGCATTTCCATCCCCACTTTGTCGGCTAAAAATTTAACGGCGTCGTGAAAATCTATCGATTCAATTTCCTGTACGAAACTTATTACGTCACCAGCCTTATGACAGCCGAAACAGTAATAAAACTGGTCGACTGAATTAACGCAACACGACGGCGTCTTTTCGTGATGGAAAGGACACCTGCCCCAAAAATTTGGTCCCCTTTGTTCTAACGGAACGTACCTTGAAACAACGTCTACTATATCAGATTTGGCTTTTAATTCGTCTAAAAATTTATTATCAAAGCCTCTCATTATTTCTCCTAATATTTCCAGTTTTTAGGAATAAAAATTTCATTAAACAACATAACAGCGTATCTGTCGGTCATACCCGATAAATAGTCGCAAATAACTTGATTTTTATCCCATTTGTCAAGCGTTTTAATAAACCCGTTAGGTAATCTATTAACGTCTTGGTCGTAATAATTGTATAATGCAGTCAACATTCTTTCTGCTTTAATTTCTTCACCACGCGCCATATCTGAACTATACACGTAATCAAACATATACTTGCGCAGTTTTTTGGTCGCTTCAAATACGTGTGGCTCCATTTCAACAACGTTTTTGCCCTCGCTTTGTTTTACGATAGAACCTATCATTGTATTGATGCGCTCACGTGAAGTTTTGCCCAAAATTTCGATTAAATCTTTAGGAAGGTCGTCGCTTGTAATAATCTTGGCTTCAATAGCGTCGTCAATGTCGTGATTTATGTAGGCTATCCAGTCGGAAAAACTCACAGCCTTTCCCTCTAACGTAAAAGAATTTAACTTCATTTTATGATTTAAGATACCGTCACGCACTTCTTTTGTAAGATTTAAGCCTTGTCCACAATTTTCTAATATTTCAACAACTCTTTTTGACTGAACGTTATGGTCAAAACCAGTTGGTGAAAGTTTATTCAATATCCTTTCGCCAGAATGCCCAAAAGGCGTATGACCAAGGTCGTGTCCGAGAGCAATCGCTTCAGTCAAATCTTCGTTTAAGGAAAGAGAACGGGCTATACTTCTTGCCACTTGTGCAACGTCAAGCGTATGTGTAAGTCTTGTACGATAATGATCGCCTTCTGGTGAATAGAACACTTGCGTCTTGTTTTTTAAACGTCTAAAAGACTTGCTATGAATAATCCTATCACGGTCACGCTGAAACTCCGTTCGCATAGGACAAGACGGTTCTTCACGCTCACGGCCTAGAGTGTCGATAGATTTTTTAGCATAAGGTGATAAAAACATTTCTTCTATTTTAAACGTCTGCTCTTTCATAGCCCCTCCTTTTTTTATAATTTTTGATTACAACTATATATTCGACAAAGCATTTCTATTTTCCTGCTTTTAAATATAAATTATTTAAAAATATATTATAAAAATATTTATAATAAACTCTACTTTGACTATTTCGCATAATAAAAATTTTAAAATGGTTACATTTGATAATACCGTTCATATATAAAATGCTACCAAAGTCAAACAAAAAACTTTTAAACACAATATTTTTATACAACAAAAAAGCAAGGGCTAACCCTTGCTTTTATTTTTTAAGTTTTACAAATTATTTAACGTTTGCAAAGTACTTAATTGTTCTTACCATTTGGCTTGTGTAAGAGTTTTCATTATCATACCAAGATACAACTTGTACTTGTGTATTGCCATCTTCCATAGGAATAACCATTGTTTGAGTAGCATCAAATAATGAACCGTATCTCATACCGATAATGTCAGATGAAACGATTTCGTCAACGTTGTAACCGTAAGATTCAGTTGCAGCAGCCTTCATAGCGTCGTTGATTTGATCCTTCGTAACAACACCCTTAACAACAGCAACGAGAATTGTTGTAGAACCTGTTGCAGTTGGAACTCTTTGTGCAGAACCGATAAGTTTGCCGTTGAGTTCTGGAATAACAAGACCGATAGCCTTTGCAGCGCCTGTGCTGTTTGGAACAATGTTCATAGCAGCAGCACGTGATCTTCTTAAATCACCCTTTCTTTGTGGGCCGTCGAGTGGCATTTGGTCGCCTGTGTAAGCGTGAACTGTCGTCATGATACCTGCTTGAATAGGAGCAAGATCATTAAGAGCTTTAGCCATAGGTGCTAAACAGTTTGTTGTACAAGATGCTGCAGAAATAATTGTGTCTTCTGCTTTTAACGTTTCATGGTTAACGTTGTAAACGATTGTAGGAAGGTCGTTGCCTGCTGGAGCAGAAATAACTACCTTTTTAGCGCCTGCTGCAATGTGAGCAGATGCTTTTGCTTTAGAAGTATAGAAACCTGTACATTCTAAAACAACGTCTACGTCAAGAGCGCCCCAAGGAAGATCCTTTGCATCCTTCATAGCGTAGATAATAATCTTCTTTCCATCTACTACAATATAACCATTTTCTTTAACTGAACCATCTTCGTTAAGAACGGCTTCACAGCTTGTAACTTCGTGTGAATTTGCATAGTTACCTTGTGTAGAGTCATACTTTAATAAGTGAGCCAACATTTTTGGGCTTGTTAAGTCGTTGATAGCAACTACTTCGTAACCTTCAGCACCAAACATTTGTCTGAATGCTAAACGACCGATACGGCCGAAACCATTGATTGCAACTTTTACGTTTGCCATTTTTTTGTCCTCCAACAAAAATATATTATTATTTTTTATCAATTTTATAGTGGCGACAGTTCCCTGTCAAACACATTAAATACATTATACTTAATAAAAATGCGATAGTCAAATATTTTTTTATCAAAAAATACCATTTTTAACACATTTTTAGATATTTTATTATCTATTTGAGATTTTCAGGGTTAAGAGGTTTAAGTTCTTCCAGCGTGAAAATCCCGTCTTTACGAATCAACACGTCGTCAAACCAAATTTCCCCACCACCATACTCCGGTGTCTGTATTAAAACCAAATCCCAATGCACAGCGCTGACGTTTGAGTTGAACGCATCATCATAACAAGCGCCCGGTGTAAAGTGAATTGAACCGGAAATTTTTTCATCAAACAAAATATCGCCCATAGGCTTTGTGATATAAGGATTTACACCGATAGCGAATTCCCCAACGTATCTTGAACCTTCGTCGGTGTCTAAAATTGCGTTTAATTTATCGGTATAATTAGCCGTTGCGTTGATAATTTTGCCGTTCTTAAATTCAAGACGCACGTTTTCAAATTTTATGCCGTGTTCTATAGACGGAGCGTTGTAGGTAATAACGCCGTTTACGCTATCTTTTACAGGCGCTGAATATACTTCTCCATCTGGAATATTCATATGCCCTGAACATTTTTTACTTCCTATCCCTTTAATTGAGAAGGTAATATCCGTGTCTTTTGCGACAATTCTAACCTTGTCGGTTTTATCCATTAAGTTTTTAAGGGCGTCCATCGCTTTATCCATTTTAGAATAGTCAAGATTACAAACGGAAAAATAGAAATCTTCAAATCCGTCGGTGGACATTCCAGCCTGCGAAGCCATTCCTTGATTAGGGTATCGAAGCACCACCCACTTTGTCTTTTTTACCCTAATTTCGTGGTGGACGGGGTGTGAATATACTCTGCTTTCGATTGAAGTTTTATCTTCTGGAACGTCTGCTAATTCATTACTATTTTCGCCACCCCTAATGCCTATATATGCGTCCATATCAGCCATTTTAAAAGCGTCGTATTTTGCTTTAAGCGACGCGTGCTCTTCACTAGTGCCAAGCAAAAGTTCCCTTGTAACTCTGTTATCGTAAATTTCTACAAAAGGAAACCCACCTGCTTTATACACCTCTTTAATAATGGCGTTTATAAGCATATAGTCTATGCCTTTTGCCTCAATTAAAACCTTTTCGCCTTTTTGTAAATTGATTGAATAATTTACAAGTACGTCAGCAAGCTTGTTAATTCTTAAATCTTGCATAATACCCCCTTTAACAAGTTGATAGATAAATTATACTCTAAATAAAAAATTTTATAAAGTATTTTTGCAGTATTATTAAAAAATGGTTAAAAAATTATTGAAAAATAATTATTTAACTGCTATAATACTATAGAACAAAAAAACTTTGGAGGAAACACCAATGCCATTAGTAAATACTAAAAAAATGTTTGAACAGGCTTTTAAAGGCGGTTACGCTATCGGCGCTTTCAATGTAAATAACATGGAAATCGTTCAAGGTATTACAGAAGCTTGTCAAGAAGTAAATGCACCTGTAATTTTACAGGTTAGTAAGGGTGCAAGAGCATATGCTAACCACACTTACCTAGTTAAACTTGTAGAAGCAGCAGTTAAGGAATGTCCAAATATTCCTATCGCTCTTCACTTAGACCACGGTCCAGACTTTGAAACTTGTAAAGCATGTATCGACGGTGGTTTTACGTCAGTTATGATTGACGGCTCACACCTTCCTTATGAAGAAAACGTTGCTTTAACAAAAAAGGTAGTTGATTACGCTCATCAATTCGGCGTTACGGTTGAAGGCGAACTTGGTACGCTTGCTGGTATCGAAGACGAAGTTTGTGTAGAAGCAGGTAACGAATCTTACACAAAACCAGAAGAAGTTGTTGACTTCGTAAAAAGAACTGGCGTTGACAGTTTAGCAATCGCTATCGGTACGTCACACGGCGCTTATAAATTCACACCAGAACAATGTACGGTTAACGAAGACGGTATTTTAGTACCACCTCCACTCCGTTTCGATATTTTAGAAGCAGTTGCTAAAGAACTTGGCAACTTCCCTATCGTATTACACGGCTCATCTTCAGTTCCACAAGATTACGTTAAAATGATTAACGAAAACGGTGGTAAAATGCCTAACGCTATCGGTGTTCCTGAATCACAACTCCGTAAGGCTGCTGAACTTTCAGTATGTAAAATTAATATCGACTCTGACTTAAGACTTGCTATGACAGGTACAATCAGAAAGTTCTACAACGAACATCCTGATAAGTTTGACCCAAGAGAATACTTAAAACCTGCAAGAGCAAACATTAAAGAACTTGTTAAACACAAACTCATTAACGTTTTAGGTTGCGCAGGCAAAGCTGACGAATGTCTTTAAGATTTAATATTTAACTAATACTCATCAGCGCAAAGTATTCTTTGTGAAACAAGTGCTGATGAGTTTTTTATTTGGAGAAAAAATGGTTATTAAAATGTTTAACGGTTGGTATTTTTTGTTTCTAGCCGTTTCTGCTTTACTTATTGTTGGAATTTACTTTTTACTCAAAAACAAAACTACTAAAACTCAAAAAATAGTATTGTTTTCGCTATTAGCCTTTGGATTTATCCTTCACTTTTTGAAAGTATACATTCCTCCATATTCGGTTGACGAAGCACGTATGCTACGTGACTCTTGGTTTGTAAATATTTGTGGCGCAAATATAGCATTATTCCCATTCCTTTTCTTTATAAAAAATAAACATATTAAAGATTATATGTTCTACATAGGCGTAATAAGTGGTCTTATTGCTTTATTTTATCCACAAGAGCCTTTGGCAAAAGCAAATCAAATCGGTGAATTTTGGGATATAATGCGTTTTTACTACCACCATTGGATGCTACTTGCCGTTCCTCTTTTAGGATTGCTTTTTAACCACCATAAGTTGTCTTATAAACGTCTTTTAGCAGCACCTATCGGCTTGCTTTTAATAATGCTTTTTATTATATTAAATCAAGTTTTCCAAAGCGAACTTGGTTTTATTCCGTTAAGAGATGCTAATATGTTTGACGTTAATTTTAAGAATTCATCTTATATTTGGGGACCTGACGGCGACGCTATAGGTAACTTCTTGGCAATATTTTGCCCAAGCTTTTTTAAGCGTATCCCTGTTGGTCCACTTGCTGGTCAAGAAAAATATTGGCCGTGGTTCTGGCTTATATTCCCAGTATTTATTCTTGTAATTCCACTTTCATTTGCTTTGTCAATGATTACCGAACACAAGCAATTTGCAGGCGACGTCAAGAATTTATATAAAAAGTTTAGTTCTAAAATTAAACAACTTAAAAATAAAAAGAAAACTGACGATAGCGACGATAAAAACGAAAACGAATAAATTTAAAAAGGAATAGATTTTTCTATTCCTTTTTTATTATAAAAATATTATTTAATTTATCTATAAATTAAAAATCACCAAAAAAATAATTTTTAAATGACATATTTTATTTTAAAAATTAAATACAATATTCAACTGTAATTATAGCACAGTATTTTTTGTCAATATCACAAATTATTTTTCTGACCTTTTCAGCAATTTCTGCCTTTGACATTTTTGTTTCGTAAGGAATTGCTATATCAAAAAGCACGTTAGTACGGCGTTCCCCACAAACAAGCCTAAAATCGTGCAGGGAAAACTTCTCGTTCATTTCTTTAAGCGCAATCATAACTTTTGCTTTAAGGTCGTTTACTTCGCTATTGTCGGTAACAATCGGGTCTAAATGCCCCGTCAAAACAATATTCGTATTCGCTATGAAATCTTTTTCAATATCGTCAATTAGTTCGTGTGAAATAAGCACGTCTACGTTTGCATCAACTTCGATATGAGCACTTGCAAAATATTTATTTGGACCGTAACTGTACACGGACAAATCGTGAACGTCTAAAACACCGTCGTAAGCAAGTATCTTATTTTTAACGTCCGTCATAAACTCTTCATCAGGGGCTTGACCGATAAGTTTTGAGAAAATTTCCCTTAAAATACCCACGGCTGAAAAAGCAATAAATAACGCTACCAACAACCCTGCATAGCCGTCAAGATTGATAGCCGTCGTCTTCCAAACGATTACCGAAATTAACACCACCGACGTTGAAACACAGTCGCTTAAACAATCGACAGCACTCGCTTTAAGCATATCGGAATCAATTTTTTTCGCAACAGACCTATAGTAAAAATACAGGCAACACTTTGCTAAAATCGAACCACAAAGCGCTACTATTATCCAAACGGAAAAAGTAAGGCTTGACGGACTGATAATTTTACCTATACTTTCCTTAAACGTATCAAACGCTACGATAAGTATTAAAAGGGCAACCACAAGCGAACATATATATTCAATACGTTCGTGCCCATACGGGTGTTCTTTATCGGCTGGACGTGACGACAACTTAAAAGACACAGCAGAAATAATACTATTTCCACAATCGGTCAAATTATTAAGCCCGTCTGCAAGAACGGAGATTAATCCGAATATAGCCCCGACTACAATTTTCATTCCAGCAAGAATAAGGTTGACAGCTATCCCTATAAAACTTGCTATTTTGCCTTGATTATTTCTTTTAACACAATTAGTTTTTTGCATAAATTACCTTTTATTTACTCATTTAGCATATTATAACACTTTAACTAGTGGTTTTCAACAACAAAATTGATTTTGTCAAATAAAATATATTAAAGATGTATTGAGTGCAAGTAGAAATATATTTCAACGTGTATCTTTAATGAATTGTAAAATAAAAAAGGCTAACCTATGTTAGCCTTTTTTGTTACTAAAATATACAGTTTTGACGGCAACGGTGGCGTCAAATACTACCAAAATTCAATTTTATTTAATTAAAAATAATAATTGTCGCGTGGTGTATTTTAGATAATAACATATTATAAATCTTCTATTTTAACAATTTTATAGCCTTTATCCGTAAGCGTTTTACGTTTAATTTCCGGTAGCTTAATATTAAGTTTATCCTTATTTCTATAAAGCACGATTGCTATTGCAATAAACACAATGAGCGCGATTGCTCCTATAATTAAACCGACAGGGAAAGTTTCTCCTTTAACCCTTTCCCACATATTATTGATGGTAATATTAGTATCTTGGTCAAAATAACTCATTACGGCGCAACGCTCAACGATTTGAGAAGTCGGATACTGCGCCATCAATCTTCCGTAACTTTCTTCGCTTACTTTTAGCGTATAATTTCCGTCTGTGCCAAAAAAGTAACCAAGGTCAACCGTAATTTCACCGTCGTCTTCGTGGAAGTTGTCGTGAACGTAACCAAACACGTCAGCGCCACCAACTACGCTTGAATATCCTATATAATCCATATTATCAATAGCGTTTTGTTGATCGCAAATAAAGTTTATAAATTTATAAATAGCATCATCATTTTTACTTTGCGCAGGCACAACCATACCGTCAAACCAAACGTTACTACCACTGTCTGGAACGTAATAATCAAGCGATACGCCGTCGCTAGAGGCTTCGTCAATCGCATACGCAGCGTCGCCACTCCAAGCGACGTAGGCATCTATTTTGCCCGTTACAATGTCGTTTTTACCACTATCTACTTCAAAGCCGTAAAGTGTGTCTTTAAGGGAAATAAGTTTATCTTTAACCTTGTCAACAGATTCGTCGTCGGTACGGTTAAATATTGCGTTAACGCCTTCATTTACGTTCACCCCAGAAGAAATCACCGACTTTAACTCGTCTTCATAAACCATACCAAGCCCGACAAGGTAACTATCTCTTACGGAATCTTTAAGCGTAGCACGCTGGTTGTATTTTCCACTTGTAAAGACGCTGTTCCAAGTCTTTACGTCGTCAGCAGAAACTTTTTCGGTGTTGTACACCCAACCCATTGTGCCCCACATATAGCCAACGGCAAATTCTTCTAAATTAGCCTGTTCGCCCTCGTATTCGCCGTCGATAACCTCAAAACTAATAGAATTGAGGCGATCCTTAATAAACGGTGAAACGTTAGCATAATTAGGGATTTTTGACTTATCTATCTTTTTAAGCCTGCCCTCCGTCGCTAACTTTTGTATCATATATTCCGACGGAATAACGATATCGTAACTCTTTGGATTAATTACAAGTTCGTTGTAAAGGTTTTCGTTTGTGGAATAGGTTGAATATTCCACTTCAATACCAGTTTCATCAGTAAACTTTTTTAATAAATCAACGTATTCACCCGATTCGTCGCCGGTGGAAATATAGTCCTCACAGTTGCTTATGCGCAAAACGGTCTTGCCGCCGTCGTTTGACTTTTTACAGCCGGTAACCGTAAACGTGCTTAAAAGAATTGTTATTGAAATAATAATTGCAAATACTCTTTTCATTATCTCTCCTTTTTGCGCGCCATAACGTTTTTAAGCACGACTATTAAGATAATTACTAAAAATATTATAGCAGATAACGCACGTAGCGCTGGTAAAGACGAGTTTGTGCCCGACTTTGCCATTGCGCCGTAAACGTAAGTGCTTATCGTCTTTATTCCTGCAGGTTGAGTGTATGCAGAAATAATATAATCGTCTAACGAAAGGGTTATAGCAAGCATAAAACCACTAAAAATACCCGACTTGATTTCAGGTAAGACAACCGTCCATAAAGCCCTTGCAGGCGACGCTCCAAGGTCAAGAGCTGCCTCGTACATATTAGGGTCCATTTGCTTTAACTTCGGTATAACGGAAAGAACAACAAACGGCGTAGTAATTATCATATGCCCTATTACCATACCAGCAAACGACCTGCTTTGCGAAAATACCATTGTTAACAACAATACGAGCGAAACTGCCGTAACGATTTCGGCATTGATAACAGGTATCCTTGACGCCATACCAACGCCCTTGCCAAACTTACCTTTGCTATAATACATACCGATTGCGCCGAGCGTTCCTAAAATTGTTGCAAGCGTCGCTGAAATTATAGCAAGCAAGAAGGTATCAAAAACTATCTTCATAAGTTCTTTTGAAGAGAATAATTCTTTGTAAAGTTCAAAAGAAAGCCCGTTTTTAAGGTCGGCAAAACTTACGACGTTAGAGTCTACAAAACTATAGAGAGTTAGTACGAAAATCGGCGCGTACAAAAAGAGTAAAATGAGCGCTATATAAAGGATATTGATAACTTTCTTCATAAGTTAGTCCCCCTTGCGTCTTCACTCTTAAAGCCACCCGTTACCCACATAGAAATCATCATTATAGCTAGCAATACAACAGCTATTGCAGAACCTAAATTCCAGTTCTGGAAGGTTGTAAACTGTTCGTCGATAAGTTTACCTATAATGGTTACAAGTCCGTTACCAAAAGTATCGGAAATAACGTAGCAAGTCATTGTAGGCATAAATACCATTGTTACGCCACTTGCAATTCCTGGCATTGAAAGTGGCAACGTTACCTTTTTAAATGTTTGCCAGCCCGTTGCACCAAGGTCTTTGCTTGCTTCAATAAGGCTTTTATCCATTTTTGAAAGAACGCTGTATAAAGGAAGAACCATAAACGGCAAGTAATCGTACACCATACCGATAACGGTGCTGACGTAGTTATTAAGCCCGAATACGCCTATAAGCGTCAATAAATCTTTCATTGCCATAGCTCTTAACACGAAGTTAATCCACATAGGCATAATAAATAAAAGTAATAGCGTACCACCACGGTTTAAGTTACTATGCGCCAAAATATATGCGACTGGATATGCTAAAAGCAAGCAAATAGCCGTTGTTATTAGTGCTATAAGTATACTTATAATAACCGTGCTTATAGTTGTCGAACTAGTAAAGAACGACACAAAGTTATTAAAACTAAATTTGCCCATAGAATCGGTAAACGCATAAAATACTATAAGCAAAAGTGGAAGGACTACAAAGAGAGCCAAAAATACCCCGTACGGAATCATAAGGTGTTTTCTTGAAAATCCTAAAAGGGTTCTCTTTTCTTTTACCTTATATTCAACAGGCGCTACTTCGCAGACCTTTAAATTCTTTGTCTGCATTATCTCTTTATCTCCTGTTTTAGTTTGATTTTAATTTCTTCTTTTGGTATAACTACTCTTACAATATCGTTTTCGTTCCAAGTATCTTCGGTATCGAATACGAAATCTTCTTCGTTTTCTTCAGTACGAACGATAAGTTGATAGTGGTCGCCCTTGTAGATTATTTGAATAATCTTACCGATAGCGCCGTAATGCTCGTCCGACTCGATATCAGAATCGTTTTTGATGTCTTCGATAGTGATGTCTTTTAAGCCGACCTCTACCTTAACGTCAACGTCGGTTAAATCTAGCCTTTCTCCTGCAGCAGTTACTAAATAGCCCTCGTCGTCGATAAAGGATTTTTCGTAAAGTTGGGTTAAATCACATAAAAATTCGCCATCGCCAAAGCATACGGTATTATCTTTAGTAATGTAACCGTCGTATACGTTAGATTGAATTTCCTTTTTCATGATATGGATTTCGTCTGGAGCGACAGTCATACCAATCTTATCACCAACCTTAACTTCCCTTAAAGTTTGGGTGGTGATTTCAGACTTACCAACCTTAACCACTACTTCGTAATGGGTGCCTTTAAATATAGAGTAAATTATTGTGCCGTCCACCGTGCCTTCGCCAGCATAGGTAATTTTTACGTC
>JAZNVV010000080.1:0-8289 GCA_045593005.1 Christensenellaceae bacterium
TAAGGGAATTGATGAAATATTATACAAAAATTTAAGGAGTTATCATGGAAAAACAAGACAAAAAGAGCCTTAAATGGCTTTGGATTACAATCGCACTTGTAGTGGTTGCTGCTATTGTAACATGGTGCGTAATAGCTTCTAATTGGGGTAAAGAAGTTACAGATAAATATGGTAATTATAAAGAAACCAAATATGGTATTGATGCCATTATGGGTATTGCTTCTTTATTATTTGGTATTTTTATAGTAACAGCGCTTGGTTATATGCTTGGTAGAATTACTATCAAGGGTGTATCACTTGGCACAGCCGGCGTATTTATCGTAGCAATTATATTCGGACTTGTATGTACGTTTATCCCTGCTGACCTCCCTGTTTTAGGCGCATTACATCTTCACGGAGAAATACTCGATATTGAAGCAGAAAAAGTAGTTCAAGCAGCGTCAACAAATCTTGCATATTATAAGAGTGTTATTCAGAATGTAGGTTTAGTATTATTCGTAGGTTCGGTTGGCTTTATTGCTGGTCCTAAATTCTTCAGAGATTTAAAGAAGAACTTTAAGACTTATATCGTAATGGGTATCGTTATTATTTTAGCAGGTACGTTAACAGCAGTTATCTTTGCTCTTTTACCTGGTATCGGTTCAGAATTCTCTGCAGGCGTATTATCAGGCGCATTAACTTCAACACCAGGCTATTCTGCCGCTCTTGAAGTTGCTAAAAACCAAGGCATTGTAACACTTGGCCACGCTATCGCATATCCTTTCGGCGTTATCGGCGTTGTATTGTTCGTTCAATTAATGCCTAAATTCGTTAAAGCTGATATGAACTATGAAAGAAGTTTATTAAAGGTTGACCTTGACGAAGCTCACGACGCTAAAAAAGAAGGTTTATTAGTGTGTGACGACTTTGGTCTTACACCATTAGCACTCGCTATTGTATCTGGGCTTATAGTTGGTTCAATTAAAATTCCACTTACAGGCAACGGCTACAACGGCGCTTGCTTCTCTCTCGGTACAACGGGTGGCGTACTTGTTATGTGTCTTGTATTTGGTCACTTTGGCAGAATAGGCAAACTTTCACTTGAAGTTCCTACACATTCAGCAAAAGTTTTAAGAGAACTTGGTCTTATGCTCTTCCTTATCGGCGCAGGCGTTGACGGTGGCGTTTCACTCATCAGTCAGGTTAGCGCAAACGAAAGTGGCGCGTTAATCATCCTTTGGGGTTTCCTCGGTGGTTTCGTTATGACTATGGTTCCTATGGTCGTAGGTTTCTTTATGGGTGGCAAGTTATTAAAGTTACCACTTTTGAACAACCTTGGTTCAATCACAGGTGGTATGACAAGTACACCAGCTCTCGGTACGCTTATTGCAACTGCTGATACGGAAGACGTTGCAGGTGCATACGCATCAACCTATCCTATCGCACTTGTACTTATCGTACTTGCTTGTAACTTAATGATCGGTTTAATATAATCATAAATAAAAAAAAGGCTGCTTTTTAGCAGTCTTTTTTTATGCGTTAGTTTATGTTTATATGGTAACGGTATTGCGAAATTATACCATTTTTGTAATTTATAATAGTAAAGCACCCACAAAAAGTGAGTGCTTTACTATTATTTTTTTAGGAAGATTGAGTAAACTAACGTTGGATTTAGCATACTTGCATTACGCAAACTGCCGGTAGGTAATAGAGCTGTCATTGTAACGCCTATAAATATATTTAAAAGCATTGATGTGTATTCAAATGCTGTTTTGCTTTTATCAAAATAGTCTTGTTCAATACCTTCGTTAAATAAATTATTTAGGGCTGTAAAAATCCTTTCAATATTTCGTTTAAGGTCAACTGGTATGTAAACGTTTGCTTCGTCGTTTTGACGTATCATTTGCGAAATTATAAAGTAAGTTTTATAAGCAAACGTTTCGTCTTCGTAAAGGTTGGCAAAGGTATAACTAATTATTTCTTTAAGTTTTACGTCAGGTGAAGTGTTTGCTTTTATAACTTCATAATAATGCGACAATACGCTTTCGTCGTAAAGGGCAGAAAGACCGGTGTAAAGTTCTTCTTTATTTTTGTAATAATGATAAAAAAGCCCATGACTTAAATTTGCTTTTTCGCAAATATCGTCGATAGTTGCGTCCTTTAATCCTTTGTTACAAAAGACTATTAAAGCGTCCTTTAAAATCGTTTCTTTTTTTGCTTGAATTCTTCGTTCTTTCTTTATTGCGTCCATTGTTTCTCCTTATTTACGAGCATATAATAGCAGGCAAATGTAAACTAAACGTCAAATTTATGTAAACTGAACGTAAACTTTTATTTTTTTAGCAAATTTTTTCAAAAGTTTACGCAGAATTTATAAGCCTATGCTATAATAAAAGCGAAAAGGAGGTAAGTATGGTTAATATTTTAGTTGTTGAAGACAATACAGACCTTTTAGAAATGTTTTGTGAAACGCTTAATAATAGTGGTTTTTATGCTTACGGTGCAAAGGACGGTATTGAAGCACTTGACGTATTATTTGAAAAATCTATTGATTTAGTCGTTGCAGATATAATGATGCCTAACTTGGACGGTTACGGACTTATTAAGGAAATTAGAAATTTAAAAAATAACCTTCCTATTTTAATGGTTACGGCAAAGTCCGAGTACGATTCTATGCAAAAAGCGTTTGATATCGGCGCTGACGATTATATGATAAAACCGATTAACGTTAAAGAGTTGGTTTTACGTGTAAACGCCTTATTGCGTAGAGCAAAAATCAATCTGGAAAAGAAAATTATCATAGGCTCAACGTCGCTCGACTTTGAAACAATGACCGTTATATCTAATGGTGAAGAATTTATTTTACCACTTAAAGAGTTTAATTTACTGTTTAAATTATTGTCATACATAGGTAAAATTTTTACTAGACATCAACTTATGGACGAAATTTGGGGGATGGATAGCGATACAGACGATAGGACGGTAAATACACACATTAATCGTCTGCGCGACAAATTCAAAAATAACCCTGATTTTGAAATTGTAACGATACGTGGACTAGGTTATAAGGCGGTGCGAAAATGAGAAAAAGAAAACGCAAATCGTCAAGTATTTCAAACCTGTTTTTATCATTTACGTTGTTGCTTACGGCAATGTTTACTATACTATTTGTTATTGCCGTCGTCGTTTACGTGCGTGAATTGCCTGGTGGAGTAACGTCGCCGGTTGGTCGTGTTCCAAGATATTCACCAGTATTAATGGTGTTCGTTGTTTGTACGGCTATAGTCGTTGGGATTTTAATGTATATTTGGAATAGAGTTTTTAAGCCTATTTCAAACTTGAACGAGGCATTAATTAAAGTAGGAAAGGGCGACTTTAACTGTAAACTTATAAGCGATAATGAAATTGAAGAAATAGAAGAAATGTATACAAACTTCAATTCAATGGTTCACGAATTAAATAGTACGGAAACGTTGCGTAGTGATTTTATTGCCAACGTATCGCACGAATTCAAGACGCCATTATCGTCGATAGAAGGGTACGTAACACTATTGCAGACGGAAAATTTAGAGCAAAAAAAGCGTGACGAGTATCTTGAAAAGGTTATAATAAACACACGTCGTTTAAGTGATTTAACGGGAAATATCTTAAAACTTTCTAAACTTGAAAATCAGCAGGCTTTAACTGAAAAATCGCCCGTTGATTTAGCAGAAAATATTCGTCAGCAAATTTTACTTTTAGAAGAAAAATGGACGAAGAAAAATATCGAATTCGACATTGATCTTGAAGATATATTTGTTTTAGGCAAGGATGAACTTTTAAGTGTCGTTTGGTATAATTTAATATCAAATGCGATAAAATTTAGCCACGAAAATGGTAGAGTAACTATAAAGTCAGAACTTGTTGATGATTATGTTCGAATTAATATAACCGACGAAGGCATAGGCATGGCAGAAGAAGAGATGATAAGGATTTTTGACAAGTTCTATCAAGGCGATTCGTCGCATAAAACGGAAGGGAACGGACTTGGCCTTGCTTTGGCTAAAAAAATAATCGTTTTACACGGTGGTAATATATACGTTTCAAGCCAAAAGGGGGAGGGGACAACCTTTACCGTCACACTTAATACAACTAAAAACGCATAAAATTACAAACAAAAAAGGATAGCAAAAGCGCTATCCTTTTATAGTGTATTGATAAATTTATTAAACTATCATTTGTATCGGTGTTCCGAAAATTGCGCACATTAGGGCAAACATTAACGGTATTGAAATAACGCATAGTGTATGCGATATCATAGCCATACTTGCACCAGTCGACGGGTCGCCACCAAAAGCTTCGGGGAATACTACCGTATTTAAACCAAGTGGTGTTGCTATTGCGAAGAATAGCATAAAGAGTATGTATGTATCTACAGCCATACCAAAAATAATATTTAACAAAAGCATGATGCCGTAAAGAACTGCAATTAAGAAAACAGGAATAACAACTAATCTTAAAGCAGTTGCAAAATATACACGCACGTTTTTAAGCATATTTAAGATGTCAAATCTAGCAACGGTAAATCCAGCAAGCAACATAGCCACAGGTCCGTAGCAAGATTTAAGTGAATTAAGTGCTGAACCGAAGAAAGTAGTTGTTTCTGCACCGATTAATACGTCGCCAAAACCTAAAAGCCCAACAACAATACCTACAAGCGTAGCAACCATAGGCGCATTTAAAAGTCGCTTTAAGTTGTTGCCTTTTGCGCCGTCTTGTTGTGGAACTAATACGCTAATACCCCAAGTATAAATTAAAATGGTAATAGGCAAGCAAACAAGTTTATACCAGAATAAGCCGTCAACTCCGAATAAAGCAAGCACAAGTGGGTCGCCAACGTAACCACTGTTACCAAACATTAATGCGTATTTATAAACACCCCTTTCATAAGAATTATCTTTAACGAAGAGTCGAGATAATAGTATTGCTATTGTAAGTGCAATAGTAACGCTAATAAGGGAAATGAGTATGTACGAGCCACCTTTTGTAAAATTTTCAACCGTACAACGAGTACTCATAGCGTGAAAACTTAATGCAGGGGAGAATACCCAGGTTAAAAGCTTTGCCATAACTTTGCCAGCGTCAAGTGGTAAAATTTTTGCTTTACATAATATATAACCTATCGACATACACAAAAAAAGTGTAAGCATAGGACTTAAAACAGTTAAAAACATATGTAATAAAATCCTCCAACCACAATATTATACACCTTTTTTCATTTTTTGACAACGTATTTAATGTAATAATAAATAGGTTTTGTAATTATATTTTATAACAAAGATTTTATATTTTTTGTTTATTAATTTTATACAATTCTTCAACGGCAAAACGGGTTTTAGCAACTATAGCGTTCTCTTGTGGAAAACAATAAAAAGATATTTCATTGTTGCCTATACAAATAACGTCGCCTATTTCATACCAAAAATAGTCGGCATTAAGGCTGTGTGTATATAATGGACCTTGCGTATAGTCAATTTCACCATCATCGCTAACTAACTTAAAGCCGTTTTTATCGTGCGAAAGTTTTCCCGTTCCGACGTCGTATAAGGCTTTCGTATCTTTTAACACGTAAATATTAACTTTGGTATTAAGGCTGTATAAATCGTCTTCAATTTCACGCTTGACTTCTTCTCTTTGCCACTTGTACCAGTCGGGCACGTGGTCAAATTCCGTAATACCGTTTATAGCCGAAATGCTACCATTATGCGTTAATTCATAAACTTTACCACACTTTTTGCACTCAATATAGATACCTTTGCCGACCATAGCCCCTTCACTTTTACAAGCTGGACATTTGTATAAAACACGCTCTAAACCATCAGCTCTAAAGTCCTCGGTTATTTTAACGTCGTTATCTTTTTGCCACTTAAAGCCGTCAAAAGTAAAGCATTCTTTTAGTTTAGTGTTTATTTCTGCTACAGACATTGATGAAATATCTTCGGGCGATAAAACGTATTCCATATCGGCTGAAATTTTAATCTTTCTTTTTTGTAAATTGTTATAAAGTGGGTCACGTAAAAATGCGCCGTAAGTTTTAATCATAACGACGGGAACGCCTAAAAGTTTAACGCATTTACCTAAACTTTCAGGCAAAGTAACGCAAGTTCCGTCAAAAGTATAGCCTGCCTCTGGATACATTAAGACGTTGCTTTTAAGCTTTTTTAAGCAATAGTTAAGGTCTTTTACAATAAATGGGTCAGGGATAAATTTACGTGTAGGCACACAACCTAAATTGCGCATAAGCCACTCTTGTCCGACAAGTCCATCCAGCGTGCTAATAATATTTACAGGCTTTGGATAGAGTATAGAAACTGCTATTTTTAGGTCGGTGAAACTTGAATGGTTCATAAGATATAGACAAGACGTTTTTGGCAACTTGTCCATATTAATTTTGTTAAGTTTAAACCGTGTTGCTATAAGTTCCGGCAAGGAAACGATTTTTAGCAGAGTTCTAAATAAAATATTAGGTTTTTTAGGTATAAATCTATCTTTTGTTGGCAGGGAAATTACTTCCTTATAAGAAAGTTTTTGTACTTTAATTTTCATAAAAATTCCTTATTATAATTTTTAATATTATATCATTTTATATAATATGGTGTCAATAGGTATTAAAGAATAGCTTAATAGTTATCATTGTATTGAACAAAACAAAAACGCAAGTAATTTACTTGCGTTTTCAAATTAAAATTAGTTTAGCCCCCAAGCGTTTTTAAAGTAGATTTTAAGAGCAGTAATCCACTTGATAACTTTTTGTCCGTCGGCTAGTTTAATGCGATAAATATTTTCAGCATCTTGAAGTTCAAAATGGACGCCCGGCTTAAACGGGGTAGTTGGAAATAACTTTGTTTGGAAGATCTTTGTAACGCTTTCACCATTAATATTTGCCGTCAAAATAAATTCGTCTTTATTTAAGGTTAAATAACCTTCACCAGCCGGCTCGAAATGGCGATTTTTTCGTTAATCATTTCAATTTTAACGTCAGAAGATAGCGTGTATCCGTCCGATAAAACTTCGTTTTTAATGCTGTTTTCAATAGCGAGCGACCAAGCTGAAATAGTATCGTAATATAAAGGAATATCACAGTTTTGTTCTAATAAACTATATTCGTTGCTCTTTACCGAATACCCACAATTACTGCAGGTCATAACATTGCCTTTTGTCATAAAAGAAAATTCATTATGACAATGTGGACACTTAAATATAACGTTTTCAAGTCCTTCAAGATTGTCGCCGTTCTTAAATTTAACTCCATTTACCTTTTGGTCGGCATATTCGTCGAATTTAAGGTGCTGTTCAACGACTTCTTGAACTTCTTCATTAGTCAAATTTTTAAGGTCATTTGCGTCGAAAAGTTTATAAATATTAAGGCTTGTCTTTCCTTTACGGTGGATAGAACTCCACTTTGGATGAGATAGATACGTCCCCTTAATTTTACACACGTAAACGTCTTTAGCAAACCATTTAAGCGATTTGCCAGTAGATGCTGGGATAGGGGTGTTTACACCGTTTTCACTCATTAGTCCTGCCGGATAGAACACAAGTGGCATATCGTTATCCAAAACAGCCTTCATTTTACGCATATGAACTACGCTTGTTTGAAACTGATTTTTAGGAATTACTCTTACTCCTTTTAAAAGTGGCTGGATAGGATTTGACTGATAAAAAGACTGGCTTATAACAAAATGAACCCTTCTTTTAATAGCCTTGCAGGCAGGCATAAAGTCGATAGCAGACGCGTGATTAGCAATTACGACGTACGCACCTTTTTTACCCTTGACTTCGTTGCGCTCAATTTTTAACCCAAGTTTATACCAAGAATATAATTTAGAGCCCCAAAAAAAGATTTTATATACGAAAGGATTAGGTTTTTTATAAGTTTTTGTTTTTTTCATAAAAAATGACGACGTAAAAGTGTATTTGAATTAATTTTTGCTACGTCGCCCGAAAGTATTTTAACATATTTTAGCAAAAGTTGCAACAAGATTTTAAAAAATACCATTATTCGCCAAACTTAATTAAAATTTTACGGTGGTAAAAAGTTAGACGTCTAATTTTATTGACAAAATATAATTAAAATTTTATACTATAATATAATATTTATATTATTAGTAAAAAATTATGCGTTTGTCCGTTTTATAAGGCTGTTCGCATAAAGAAGTAATATTTAATTATTAATAAACCTATTAATAAGCAAGGAGCAATACATGTTCAAAATTGTTAGTAAAAAAGTGCTTAATCCTACGGTTACAAGAATTGACGTTTACGCACCAT
>JAZNVV010000081.1:0-18269 GCA_045593005.1 Christensenellaceae bacterium
AAATAAATATCCCCACGTCAAACGTGGGGACGTTTAATTTAATTATTAATTAGGGCGATAACCGTAATCCCACCAGCCGTAAATTTGAACAACTGCCGAACTTTGACTTGATAAAAGCTCGGTAAGGTTTTCAACAGTTACCTCTTTTTGATAGTAAATATCAAGATACCAGCCTCTAAACCCATAATTTTCATCAGTATGTTGAACTTCACTAGCAGTAGGAAGAGCGTCAACAACTGCTTGTAAATTACTTGCTGAAATTACAAACTGGTATGGTTTATAAGTAAACCCACCCTTACTTTGACGATAAGCGTCCGTGTAGTCAGCACCACTGTTGTTTAAGTCTAAAACAACGTTAATATTGCCCTCATCTATCCAACGCGCATAAACGGTTGTCGTATTAACGTCTTTATACGCATTTAAATAATTTTCTTCAGTAAAATAACTGTCGGGCGTCGTTTCTTTTGTAAAATACCAACCTGCAAAAACTTTGCCTGACGGTGCTATCATATCTTCGGCATCAGGTAAATATCCACACGCACCTTCAAAGTACGCTTTGTTTATGCCAGCTGTTACGTTAGTGCTTGAATAATTTTTTTCAGCCATATAAGCCTCGGTATAGTTGCCACCGTTGAGATTAATGCGCATGTACCCCGTATCGATCCCACAGCCTAAAAGTGAGAAGGATAATACGAAAACAAGTACAGTTGCAATAAGTTTAAGTTTAATTTTCATAATTTGATTCCCCCTTTTATTTTAAAGAGTAATTATCTCTCTTCTTAATTATTATACCATATAAAATATCTTTTGACAATACCCAAATTTTAAAGCACGATATCAAGCACGACTCTTTTATCTTCAGGCTTATTGTCGGTAATAGTTGTTGCATTTAAAATTATGTCTTTTGCAACCTTAATTGAACTTTCATTATCAGTATAAAGTGTCGCTAAAATATCGCCTTTAACGACGTAATCACCACGCTTTTTATTTAGAACTATACCTGCTGAATGGTCTATTTTATCGTTCGCTTTATTTCTGCCTGCACCTAAAACAAGTGCAGAGCGTCCGTAATCTTCAGCATTTACGCTATAAATATATCCCTCTTTGTCAACTTTTACTTGATAGGTATATTTTGCCTTTTTGAATTTACTATAATCGGTAAGCGCCGTAACGTCACCACCTTGCGCCTCTACCATTTTTGCAAAAGTTTCAAAAGCTTTGCCACTATATAAAACGTCTTTGACTTGTTTTACACAATCTTCGTAACTACCTTTTTTTGCAAGAAATAAAATGCGCGCAGAAAGTTCTATACATAAATTAATATAGTCGGACTCGCCCCTACCTTTAAGCGCTTCTATCGCCTCGATAACTTCAAGCGAGTTGCCTATGTTTTTCCCTAATGGTGAATCCATATCGGTTATGAGCGCACAAATTTTTTTGCCTGCGTTTTTACCGATTTTTACCATGCTTTTTGCAAGGGCAAGGCTGTCTTTTGTAGTTTTCATAAAAGAGCCACTACCCGTCTTTACGTCAAGAACTATGCAGTCGTCGTCAGCGCAAAGTTTTTTACCCATTATGCTTGAAACGATAAGTGGCAAACTATCAACGGTTGCCGTTACGTCACGCAAAGCGTACAATATTTTATCGGCAGGCGCTAAAGACGCCGTTTGTCCTACTATACATACACCGACGTCGTTTACAATTTTCTTAAACTGCTCAACGCTTAATTCCGTTTTAAAATTTGGAATAGCCTCTAACTTGTCAATCGTTCCACCAGTATGACCAAGCCCTCTACCACTCATTTTTGCCACTTTTAAACCAAGCGTGGCAACAATTGGCGCTACCGTTAAGCTTGTTTTGTCGCCAACACCACCCGTTGAGTGTTTATCAACCCTAATCCCTGGCAGGTCGGAAAAATCAAGTTTTTCACCCGAATCACGCACGGAAAACGTAAGCGCAGTCGTTTCCCTTTCAGTCATTCCTTTATAATAAATTGCCATAAGCAAAGCTGTCGCTTGATAGTTAGGTATATCACCTTTTACAAGCCCTGAAACGAAAAATTTTATTTCTTCATCCGTGAGTTCTTCGCCGTCGCGCTTGCGTTTAATGACGTCATACATTCTCATTATCTTCACCCCTTAAACCACTATTAAAAGCGATAGGCAAAATGTCGTTAAGCGTATAAATAAAAAACTTTTTAACGTTGCCAAGTACAAATTTGAAATCGCCGTCGACAAACTCTGATAACGCTTGGCGACAACTTCCACACGGAGAACATATCGGCATAAGCGCACCATCTTTATAACCACAAATAGCAATCATATCAAACCCACGCTCACCCTCGCTAACAGCCTTAAATAAAGCGACGCGCTCGGCGCAACATGTAACGGAATATGCTTGATTTTCTATATTAGTGCCCGTATAAACCTTGCCCGACTTTGCAAGCAAAGCAACGCCAACTTTTATGCCTGAATAAGGCGAATATGAATTATTTAGCGCTTGATGTGCAATTTGCATAAGTTTTTCGTAATCCATAATTAATCCTTAATTAATCCTTGTAAACTTCATTTAAGAAACTCGTTCCGTCGATATTTTTTGAGCAAATTTTAAAAAGTGATAAAATCGACGACGCTATATCTGAAAAACTTTCCCTGACGTTTAAGTTTACGCCCTGTTTTATGTTATTGCCGTAAATTATCATAGGCGTATATTCTCTTGAGTGGTCGGTTGACGGCGTTGAAGGATCACAACCGTGGTCGGCAGTTATTATTAAAACGTCGTCTTTATTCATTTTACTTATAAAAGACGATAGCCTTACGTCAAACTCGGTCAATGCTTTTGCGTATCCGTCAATATCGTTTCTATGCCCGTAAATTGTGTCAAAATCAACTAAATTGACAAAACACAAACCGTTAAAATCTTTTGAAAGTAACTTTTCAACAACGTCCATGCCTTCGTCGTTTGACTTTATTCGATAACTTTCCGTTATCCCCCTGCCTGCAAATATATCAATTATTTTGCCGACGGAAATGACGTCGTAGCCGTTTTCTTTTAATACGTCGAGCATAGTAGTTTTAGGTGGTTCGATAGAATAGTCGTGCCTATCAGCAGTACGAACAAACGGATATTCCCCTGCAAAAGGTCGGGCTATAACTCTACCAACGCCGTGTTTACCCGTTAAAATGCGCCTTGCAATTTCACAATATCGATATAATTCTTTTAACGGGACAACGTCCACGTGTGATGCAACTTGAAAGACGCTATCAACCGAAGTGTAAACGATAAGCGCCCCTTTATCTATGCTTTCTTGCCCGTAATCTTTAATAACTTCCGTACCCGAATACGGCTTGTTGCAAATCACCTTTTTTTCGGTCAGCCTTTCATATTCACTTATAACTTCTTCTGGAAAACCGTTTGGGTAGGTCGGCAACGGGCTACTAGAAACCAGTCCTGCAATTTCCCAATGTCCAACCGTCGTGTCTTTTCCTTTTGAAAGTTCTTTCATTTTAGCAAAACTACCCTTTGGGTTTGTAATTTCACCACCGACTCCGTCTATATTGAATAGCCCAAGCGAAGTCAAACATTTACAGTCAAAGTACTTGCTTTTACTGATTGCGCCTAAAGTATTACTGCCAACGTCGCCAAAAATATCGGCGTCAGGGAGTTCACCTATGCCCAAACTGTCCAAAACAATTAAAAATACTCTTTTTGTCACAAATTCACCCCACCGTTGGTCGCCAAAATCGACCAACTATAAATTTATTCTGCTATTTCAAGAGCGATTTTTATCATGTTTACAAACGACGTTTCACGCTCTTTTGCCGTTGTGTTTTCTTCAGGATATATAAACGAATCACTAACAGTCAAAATACATAGTGCAAATTTACCGGCTCTTGCAGCGTTCATATATAACGCGGCAGATTCCATTTCTACGCCAAGAACACCCATTTTTGCCCACTCTAAACCAGAATTTGCGTCGTCGTAAAAAGTATCGCTAGAAAGAATATTTCCTACCTTAAAATTAACGCCTTTTAGTTTTGTTTCATTTACTGCTTTTTCTAATAAATTATAATCGGCTATAGGGCAAAAAGTTCCAGGCAAGCGATATTGTGATGCGTAATTTCCGTTAGTGCAAGCGCCCATTGCTATAATAATGTCATGGACGTGCAAGTCTTTATCAAATGAACCACAAGAACCTACCCTTATAATATTTTCAACGTCATAAAAATTATAAAGTTCGTATGAATATATTCCTATTGACGGCTGTCCCATGCCCGACGCCATAACAGAAACTTTTTTACCTTTATAATAACCAGTATAGCCGTATATGCCTCTAACGTCGTTTACTAAAACGGCATTTTCCAAAAAATTTTCAGCAATAAAGCGTGCGCGAAGTGGGTCACCCGGCATCAATACTGTTTTTGCAAAATCACCTTTTTTTGCCATAATATGTGGTGTTGCCATTATTTATCCTCCATTGCCTTAACGGCTTTAACTACACGGCTAGTCCCTAACCTATCAGCGCCTATCGAAATAAACTTTTTTGCGTCTTCAAGATTAGATATACCACCTGCCGCTTTTACTTTAATATTTTTGCCAACGTGTTTACGCATTAGAGCGACGTCGTCAAAAGTTGCTCCACCCGTCGAAAACCCCGTCGAAGTTTTAATATAATCAGCGTTTGCTTTAGTTACAAGTTCACACGCTTTTATTTTTTGTTCTTCATTAAGTAAACACGTTTCTATAATTACCTTTAAAATTTTATCTTTACAAACGTTTTTTATCTCAACTATTTCGTTATAAACGTAGTCGTAATCGCCACAAATAAGCGCTCCTACGTTTATAACCATATCAATTTCATCAGCACCGTTTTTTATAGCGTCTTGTGTTTCAAAAACCTTAACTTTTGTCGTATTATATCCGTTAGGAAAACCTATAACGGTGCAAATTTTTAAACTTTCCCCAACGTAGTCTTTTGCTTGTTTGACAAAACAAGGTGGAATACAAGCCGACGCCGTTTTGTATTTTAAACAGTCATCTAAAAGCGCTTTTATTTGTTCGAAACTCGATTGTTGCGATAATAAAGTGTGGTCGCATTTTGACAATATAGTTTTAACGTCCATAAATATTATATCCTTATTTTTTTATAATTATATCATAATAAAAGATGTATTTCAACGGTCAAATAAAAAATAGACAGCAATACTTTTATCAACAAAAAACTAAATAAAAAACTTTAATTCACTTATTGACAACTCATTATTATAGAATTATAATATTTTTACAAAATATTAAGAGGGCAAGGTATGGATTTTTTAAAATTAGAAAACGTAACTAAAGTTTACAATTCCGGTGCAGAAGATTTTACTGCGCTTAAAGACGTTTCATTTAATCTCAATAACGGTGAATTTGTAGTTATTTTAGGGCCAAGTGGCGCAGGCAAAACAACGCTTTTAAACCTTCTTGGTGGTATGGACGTTTCTACGAATGGAAGTATCCTTTTAGACGGCAAAAACGTTTCTAATTTAAGTAAAAAAGAACTAACCAACTACCGTCGTGGCGACGTTGGATTTGTTTTCCAGTTTTATAATCTTATGCCAAACCTTACTGCTTTAGAAAACGTTGAACTTGCTACCGAAATTTGTCCCGATGCTCTTTCCCCTGAAGAAACCCTTTCTTTGGTGGGGCTAAAGGATAAATTTAACAACTTTCCAGCGCAACTTTCAGGTGGTGAGCAACAACGAATAAGTATTGCAAGGGCGATTGCTAAAAATCCAAAAATTATGCTCTGTGACGAGCCTACCGGCGCGCTTGACTACAAGACTGGAAAACTTATTTTAAGACTACTTCACGACGTTTCAAAAAAGAATAATAAACTTGTAATCGTAGTAACGCACAACCAAGCGTTAAAACATATGGCAGATAAAGTTATTCATATAAAAAACGGTATGATAGAAAATTTTGAAATCAATTCAGCACCATTACCGATTGAGGAGATTGAGTGGTAATGAAATCTTTTACAAAATCAACAACACGGCTATTTAAAAAGCACATTGCACGTTTTATAACCATTATCGCAATAGTAATAGTCAGCATCGGCTTTATGTCTGGTATAGGCGAGGTGGAAAATAAGATAACCACTAGTGCAAACGGAATTTATACCGATAGTTGCGTGTCCGACTTGCACCTTAAAAGCAAACGACTAACGGGCTTTACAAATGAGGAGCTTGCCCTTATATCTTCACGCTTTAACGACGCTAAAATAAAATTTGGATTTTCGTACGAAACAAAAGATTTAGAAGATGACGCTATAACAAGGATATATTCTTTCGACTTAAATAGCGACGTAAATAAATTTGAGTTAAATAAAGGCAGGTACCCAACAAGTGCTAACGAAATACTTGCCGAGCGCAAAACTTTTGAAATTGACGGGATAAATATAGGCGAAACGGTTACTTTACCATACGGTAATGGTCAAGTTTCGACGTATACGGTAGTGGGAATTGTGACCAATCCACTTATTTTAGTCGAAATTGAAGAACCAAGTTTACAGTTTGAAAATAGGCATATTAACAACGCTATTTATATTCCAGCAGTAAACCTAAACGTTGTTAACGACGTTTATATTTCGCTATTAGATAGGCAAGTTTTTAACGGCTTTTCTGACGAGTATGAAGAAATAATTAACGACTTAAAAGACGAAGTTAATTTGTTACTTGGTAGTGAAAACGTTCAAGCGTTAAGCCTTTATGAAAATTACGGCTTTTATTCTTTAGTTGAATACGCTAAAAAAGTCGGAATTATAGGAATAATTTTCGTTGTATTTTTCCTTCTTGTAACCTTGCTTGTAGTATACTCTACAATGTCAAGACTATTCGACGAAGAAAGACCACAAATAGCCTGCCTTAAAACGCTTGGATACTCTAATTTAAAGGCAATATTAAAATACGTAATATTTGTTTTAACGGCGTCGGCTATAGGTGCATTATTTGCATTTTTTGTAGGACTTTTGCTAACTTGGCTAATATATAATGCGTTTAATCTTCAATACGCAATGCCACCTTTCCCTAATACGGTAAATTTTTTCTATTATGCCGTTACTACTATAATAATGCTCGTTGCAACTACCCTACTAACCCTTTTATACGGTTTATCTTCGCTTAAAAAACAACCTGCTACTTTGCTTTTACCTAAAGCACCAAAAGCCGGCAAAAAAGTTATACTTGAAAAAATACCTTTCATTTGGAACGCTTTAAGTTTTAAGTATAAATCTACGTTTAGAAATGTTTTGCTGTTTAAAAGCAGATTTTTTATGACGGTCATATCTATAATAGGTTCAACTGTACTAATTTTTGCAGGGTTAGGACTTATGGACTGCTCCGTTAAAATGGATAATGGCGAATCACTTATAACAATTTCAGGCGCGCTAATAGTCTTTTCGGCTATGCTTTGCGCTCTGGTTATATATAATCTTACGAATATAAACGTTAGCGAGCGCACGCGTGAAATTGCTACCCTTATGGTGCTTGGATATAATAATGAAGAAGTAACTGGTTATATTTATAGAGAAGTTTATATTATGGGTATTATAGGTGCTGTACTTGGTATTCCATTTGGGGTTTGCTTTGTTGAATTTGTATTCAACTTAATTACAATAGGCTCTTTATCTGAAATCAACTGGTGGACCTATCTTATTACCCCACTAATAACCTTAATATTTACCTTTTTATCAACATTATTATTAAAAAAGAAGATTATTTCAACCGATATGAATTCGTCACTTAAAACAATCGAGTAACTTAAAAGGCTTGCATTTATAATGCAAGCCTTTTGGTTAAGTTTGACGATACCGTTAGCCGTTATTTTAATCTAAAACAACCTTTTTTGCTACTTTTTTCACCTTGTCTAAAGGGTATGGTGGGCGCTCGTTTTTTAAATACTTTTGCACAGATACAACGGTTGCCGAAACCAACTCTGTACTATAACTAACAGGCACTAATACGTTATCACCTACAGACAAATCTATTTCCGTTAAATATGTATACTGTTTATCTGTTCCAAAAGAAACAGCGCAAAAAGTATAACTTTTATCGCATAAGCCCTTCTTTTGTTTAGAAGGCAAGTCCGTTTTGCAACGCATACAAACGCCGTGTTTATCACTAATTAATTTTTTACAATTTGGGCATCTAATAATCGACATTTTTAACCTTTTTTATAATTATAACATTTACGCAAATTTATTTCAATACAAAACAAAAAATACCAAACATAACGTTTGGTATTTTTATATTTATCAATTTATTTTCTATCAATAGTTGAGTAAATTATACTGCGTGCTCTTGTTGGTAAAGTGCCCGAACCATAACCTAAAATATGAAGTGTAGTTACGGCAGAAAGGTTATTTTCTGGGTCAAACATAATCCAAGAAGCCGCTGCTCCACCCCAACCAAATTCGCCTTTGGACGCTAATACACCAGCGTTGCCAGGATCGGTCATAACCCTAACACCACGTCCGTAAAGATAGCCTGGCATTTCCCAAGGATCGCCTTCGTAAGTATCGAAAGTACAAATAGGCGTTCTCCACGTTTCCATAGCGAATTTAGATAAAAGCTTGCCCGTCGTTACAGCTTGCGCAAAGATGGTAAGGTCATGAAGGGTGGAAACAAGTCCAGCTCCACCACTTTCATACTTATTGCTTTTAAGTCTATAAGCGCAAGTTTTGTAGTATTTTTTGATTTCGCCATTATCCATATAGTACTGGCTTGCCATTTTTGCAAGTGTTTCTTCGGTTGGGTGGAAAGTTGTTTCTTTTTAGCCGAGTGGCTTAAAGATTTCTTGTTCCATAAATTCGCCAAGCGTCATTTTAGTAACTTTTTCAATTAACGCACCTAAAACGTCGTGACAAAGTGAATAGCGCCAAGCCGTCCCCGGTTCAAAAAGAAGTGGCTCTTTTGATAGCGCAGTAACAATATCTAAAGTTTCAAACTCACGCTGGGCTTGAATTGCTTTAATTTCAGGCGATTCAAGATTGTAGTCAAAGCCTGCTCTCATAGTAAATAAATGGTCAACTAAAATAGTGTTTTTAGCAATAGAACCATCGCGAAGTTTCATTTCCTTAAATTCAGGGAAATATTTTGACAAAGGATCAAGCAAACGAATTAACCCACGTTCAACTAAAAGCATACCACATAGCGTTGTGAACGTTTTTGTTATCGAATAAATAAAGAGTGGTGTGTGCTCGTCATAAAGTTCACCTTGGTCATTTTTATTGCCAAGTACTCTACTATAAACAGTTTCGTTACCAACACTAACAGTTGCTCCTAAAAAAGGAAGTCTTTCTTTTCTATTTTCTAAATATTGATCAAGATACTTAAAATCCATAATTTCTCCTTTTATATGCATTATTATAATATTTACTTACACCATCTATATACGGTTAACGCCAAAAATTCAATATATTTGAGATAATCTTCAACGTCAATATATTCGTTTGGTGCGTGAACGGGACCGTTGCCAGGGCCACACATAACGCTTGGAATATTGCCTTGATTGCCTAAATGTCTAACGTCGCAAGCAGAAGAAGAACCAACGTAAAGTTTTCTGCCAAGCATATCTTCGCCAGCAGAAAGCATTACTGGAAGAAGTTCTGTATCTTTTGGACAAACGTAAGCGTCGTCATAATGTGGGAAAGAAATTTCAGGTTTATTTTCTGACAGCCACTCGTCGTTTTTAACTACTTTATCAACGGCATCACGGATTAAATTTTTTACAGCTATAATGCCGTCTTCGCCAGCGCCCATTTTTGAAGAAAAATATATTCCCCCTAAAATAGTGCACTCTCTTGCCGTTGAAGTTGCATACGCGCCACCTTCAATCGTGCCGATACCAAGCGATAGGCTAACACCGTCTTTATTAACTTCCCTCTCCATTTCACATAAAGAGTTTATAATAAGGGCAGCCTTTTCGATAGCGCTTACGGCGTACATCTTTCCTTCACGCCAGCGACCACCCGTATGACACTCTCTACCGAGAACTTTTATTCTCCAGTAAACGCCGCCACCTGTTTCGGTAGCAATCCAAGTTCCACCGTCGGCGCAAATTGCAGCGTCAGCCGTGTAACCTTTTGAAACGCAAGCCAAAGTTCCGTTGCCAGCATGCTCTTCATTAACTACGCTCTCACAAATAATGTCGCCCGAAAGTTTAACACCGATTGCTTGTAACGCTTGTAGCGCCTTTACACACGCTAATAAGCCACCCTTCATATCGCTTGTTCCACGACCGTAAATTTTACTACCGACCTGTTCAGCGGCGAACGGGTCGTAATTCCACATTTTTAAATCGCCTATCGTAACGTTGTCAACGTGGCCGTTTAATATGAGCGAACGGCCACCACCCGTCCCTTTTAACGTACCAACGACGTTAGGACGACCTATATAATTTAATTTATCGGCATAACCCGAATTTTGCCAGAGTTCATACGTGCAAATATCAGGCGTGTCAATTATAAGTTCAAGTTCAGGCTCGTGACTTGTAGGGAACTGCGCTACTTGTGGATATTTTTCAAAAAGCTCTTTTAAGTCAGGCTCGAATACATCAACTTGCATACCAAGACTTTCATACTGCGCTTTGATAAATTTTTGTGCTTCACCCTCATATCCAGTTAAACTTGGAATACGCACAAATTGCTTTAATTCCTCAATAAGAAAATCTCTATTTTCGTCAACCCATGACTTTATTTTTTGCTCAATAACTTTGTCCATAAATTGTCTCCTAACTGTATTAATAAAGTTATAACATAAATAAAATATCAATGCAAGGGAAAATAGAAATTTTCGTTTAATAATTTCAATTAAAAAGCCCGTAAAAATTACGGGCTTTTTAATCATTATATAAGTTGTTATATTATTTGGTCAATTTTGACAATACCGTTGCCGTCAAAATAAACCATATTCAATTTATTTTCTATAAATTTTAGCCTTGCTTATATCGCTTAAAGAAATTTCTTCAAAAGGATAAAGTGGCTTTGGACGTCTTTCATAAGGTAAAGACTTAAGATTTGCACTTGCCGCGCCAGGTGTGTCCGTAGTGCAAATATCTGCAGAGAACTTTTCATAACCAGCTCTAAAAGAAGTACAAGCCTTTACGCAAACTAAATTCATAAGTTCAGGGTCAATACCAAAGCAAGAATAGTAATTTTTATCGCCTTCAGTTGTCCCACGTGTCGGAACGTGTATATAGATATTGCCAACTTTAAGAACTGCTGTCTTTCCTAAACAACGATATCCACCACGTTCTTGTGGGCCGTGCATATAAAAGTCGCCCGTGTGTAAACTTTGAACTCTTGCGCCCGTAACAGTAACCGGTTTATATAGTTTTGGAGCGATAGTTGCGCCAAGTTCAAAATCGCCAACGTTACCTACGCCGATTTCAAATGCTTTTTCAACAGCTTTAGGGTCCGTCACCGATAAAACGCATCTTAATTTGTCTTTGTAAGGCAATAAACATCTTAATACTTCAGCACTATCGGACGGTGCACCTGCGTTAGGAGAGTCTGCTGAATCTACCAAAACGACTGGTTTACCAGTCTTGTTTTTAAGAGCAACTTCAATAACGTCTTCAATCGACATTGCTCCATCTTGCTGTAAATCTTCACGAAGTTCAAATTCATCAAGAGCAAGTTCGTCAGCATAGCGAATTGCGTCGTCCGGATTTTTTGCCGTAATAACTATTGTAGACGACATTTCAGTAACGTCAAGCCAAGGTTGAACTTGGAAAATAGTGTAATCAATAATTTTGCCATCATCAACAAGCGCTTTTGCCTTTTGCATAAGAGTAGCTAGTTTACCTGTATTAGTTGTATATGCATTTGCCGGTGCAATAATAGGAACGGATGCCGTCGCTACGTATGCCCTACCGTTTTTGAAATGTTCAACTAATCTCTTGGTTGCCCTTGCGCTTGTATTTTTAACGTCCATATGTGGATAGGTTTGATATCCACTAATATAATCAGCGTTATTAAGAATTTTCTTTGTAATATTTGCGTGCAAATCAAATGATGCCGTAATAATAGTCTTTTCACCAACGGTTTTTCTTATTGCTTCGAGAATATCACCACAAACGTCTTGTGAAGTATTTGAAACGGTTGCACCGTGCATTAAAACGATAACGCCGTCAAGTTCACCTTCAGCTTTGATGCCATCAAGAAGGGTATTAGTAAACCACTCTACAAGTTCACCGTTAAGTGGACCACCACTAGATGCGCTCATAAAAATACCGTTATCTTTAAGTGGTTTAATGCCAGCGTTTTCTAAAACTTCTAAAGCACCGTCGACGTAATACCAGTTAACGCCTTTTGTAACAACAACTTCCCCTTGTCGTATGAGAAAATTCTTTTTTTCAGTCAAAATAGGGTTAAAATTATTTGATTCCTGTGTGATACCACAAACTAAAACTTTTTTTTCTTTCATACCATTAAATCCTTTAAAATTAGGCACTTAAAAATAAGTGCCTAAAAATTAATATACTATTTAATATCTTTTGTTGCTACGATATCAACGCCTGTATCGCAAATGTTTTTAATGATAACGTCGTATCTTTTAATAGGCGCTTTAACAGAAACACCTTTAATGACGTCCATACAATCAAAAATCTTTGCTTTAGGAATAGGATTATTTGAACGTACAGGTAAAAGTTCGTTTTCTACACCGTCAATTTTAACAAGAGTGGTAAGAATACGTACAGGACTGATAAATTCGTTAGTAGCGTAAGTTATACCACGTTTACAGCCGTAGCCTTCAACAGATTTAACTTCATTACCTTCGCCTTCAACCACAATGTTACAACCACGTGGACATACGGTACATATAATATCTTTCTTCATAATCAGTCCTCCTTAACAACTTCAACAGTAACCGAATCACCTGTGATTTTTGAAGTATCTACGGTAACGTTATTCATTTCACCAGGGTTAACACGGAATTCTTTTTTGCTATAAATAACTTCTTCACCACATTTAACGACAAGTTTAACCTTAAGTTCAGGTGAAAGAACTCTAAAGTAGAGTGAAATCTTTTCCTGTTCGTCTGAAACAGTTATCTTGTGTGGGCAAAGGTAGCGAACGTTTCTGCCAGTAATACATTCAATTTCCTTAACAGCTTTAGGGAACGTGCCCATAGCGTAACGTGCTGCGTATTTACCAGCCTGTTCACTTTCACTACTTACGTTATCTACAAGGTCGTTTACGTGTACTACGTTACCACAAGCAAATATACCTTCTACAGAAGTTTCCATATATTGATTTACGATAGGACCGTTTGTTATACGATTAATTTTAATACCTGCTTTGTTTGTAAGTTCGTTTTCAGGAATAAGACCAACAGAGAAAAGAACTGTATCACATTCAACAAATTCTTCCTTTTCTTTGATAGGCTTTTTATTTTCATCAACAGGCGCTACGTAAACACCCGTAACACGTTCGTTACCTTCAATTTTGGTAATTGTGTGAGCAAGTTTAAGAGGAATACCAAAGTCGTCAAGACATTGAACACGGTTTCTAGTTAATCCGGCAAGGAAGTTCATAAGTTCAACAACCATTACAACTTTAGCGCCTTCTAAACTCATACGACGAGCCATAATCATACCGATATCGCCCGAACCTAAAATAACAACTTTTTTACCAACCATAATGTTTTGACGGTTGATAAGACGTTGTGCTGAACCTGCCGTATATAAACCTGCAGGACGTGTGCCTGGAACAACGATATTTGCTCTTGTTCTTTCTCTACAACCCATTGCAAGAACAATACTGCCTGCTTCAACTTCTGTTAAGCCGAATTCAGAATTAGCGCAAATAACCTTCTTTTCCTTTTCGTTTACTTGTAAAACCATAGAATTAAGTAAATATTCTACGCCTACTTCGTTTGCTTTATCTACAAATCTGCCATAGTATTCAGGGCCAGTCAATTCTTCACTAAATCTTGTAAGACCAAAACCAGGGTGAATACATTGTTGTAAAATTCCACCAAGCGCATTATCACGTTCGATAATAAGAACTTTTTTAGCGCCTTCTTGTTTTGCTGAAACAGCAGCAGCCAAACCAGCAGGGCCACCACCGACGATAGCAACGTCACATTTTATATTATACATATTATAACTCCTTGAATTCACCTAAATTTAACGGGTTTTACCTGTTACCATATAAGAGCCGTCGTTGTTCTTGTTAACTTCTTCAGGAGAAATTTTCAATTCTCTTGCGATAATTTCAATAACCTTTGGTCCACAGAAACCACCTTGACAACGACCCATACCTGCACGGACACGACGTTTAACAGCGTCAACACTCTTTGCACCAACTGGACGGTGGATAGCGTCTAAAATTTCCGCTTCAGTAATAGTTTCACAACGACAAATTACATTGCCGTATAATGGATTTTCCTTAATGAGTTGTTCTTGAACTTCAACTGGCTGTTCGCAGAATTTGATAATGCCTTTACGTTTAGAAATAAAGTTTTCCTTTAACTTAAAGCCAGCGCCTGCCATAAGCATTTGTTGAACAACGTATTTACCCATAGAAACAGATAACGTTAAACCTGTTGAACGTACGCCGGAAAGATTTACGTAACCTTCTAAATCGTCGTACATATCAAAGTGTAAACCTTCTGGATTACGGTTAGGTCTTAAACCACTGTACTGCGTAATTGTATCACGTAAGTTAACGTTAGGAACAAGATTTCTAACTTCAGTAGCAATACTTTCTAATCCTTCGGTAGAAGTTGACTTGTCAACTTTTGATGGCTGGTCTTCTGCCGTTGGACCAACTAACATATTGCCGTGGATAGTTGGGCACATAAGTTTACCCTTTGTAATCTTCGTAGGGATAGGAAGAACAATATGTTCAACCTTGCAAGAAGTATTTTTATCAAGTATGTAGAACTGACCTTTTCTTGCAACTACTTTATAGTCGTCCTTGCCAACCATTCTTGCAATATCGTCGCAATGTAATGCGGCACAGTTGATAACGTATTTCGTTTCAATTTCGCCCTTTTCGGTAATAACGCTCTTAATTTTGCCGTTTTCCGTCTTAATATCGGTAACTTTTGCTTTTAATAAGAACTGTACACCGTTAGCACAAGCGTTTTCAGCAAGCGCTTGAACTAAAATAAATGGATCGATAATACTTTCTCTTGGAATATATAAACCACCTTTTACAATAGGATTAAGGTTTGGTTCAATTTCTAAAAGTTCTTTGCCTGTCTTATATTCTACGTCGTAAACGTGGTTCTTAAAAGCCTTTTCCTTAATAGCAGGCAACTGTTCGAACTGTTCGTCTGTAAATGCAGGTAATACAGCGCCTATTCTCTTAAATGGAATGTCCAACGATTCACAAAGTTCATCATACATAGGGTTTGCTGCAACTACTAATTGTGATTCTAACGTGCCAGGTGCTGCGTCATATCCCGTATGAATAATAGCACTGTTTGATTTTGATGCGTCGCCACCGATATCTTCGTTTTTGTCTACGACGATTACGTTGACTTCATACTTACTGAGTTCACGGGCAACTGCGCAACCAACGGCGCCGGCGCCAATGACAACTACGTCTGTCTTCATCTTAAAAACTCCTCTTTGTTTTTTATGAAAGTATATACTTTCCTTCTACGTATTTAATAATAACAAATATATAAAATATTGTCAACAAATATTTAAAATGTTGTCAAGATTTATTCAAGATATTGTCAAAAATTAATAAAAAAAGACAACTTTATAAAAGTTGTCCTTAAATTTACTATTTTGCAATAACTACTTTAACGCCACAGTCTTTAAGTTCTTTTAATATGTGTTTAGGAGCTTGCTCATCAGTTATAATGACGTCGATATCATTAATAGGGCAAACCTTACATCTAGCGTTCACCCCAAATTTGGTGTGGTCGGCAAGAACTATTACCTGACGCGCAGTTTTTATAATGTCGGTTCTTAAATTTGCTTCATCAATAATAAAGTCGGTTATACCATCTTTTGTTATGCCTGCTGCGCCTATAAACGCTTTGTCAAAATTAAAGCGACTTAAGTTATCCTTTGTCAAATTACCTGAAAGAGATAATTCACCTTTTCTTATTTCGCCACCAGGCAAGACAACGTTTGCGCCCTGCTCTGTCAAAACTACTGCCGTTCTAATCGCATTTGTAAAAGCACATATCTTTTTTTCAGGAGAAAGACGCTTTGCAAGCGATAAAACGCTTGTTCCTAAATCAAAAAAAACAGTATCATCTTTTTCTATAAAAGAATGTGCGACTTCGGCAATAATAGCTTTTTCTTTTGCGTTTTTAAGCGTTCGATTTTCGTAACTTGGTTCGCTCTTTAAAAACGTTTTTTTAACAGCCCCACCGTAAACACGTTCAAGCATTCCATTTTTTTCAAGATATGCTAAATCACGTCTAACCGTTTCAATTGAAATTCCAAAACGTTTTATAAGTTCGTCATTACTGACAGTTTCTTGCATATTTACAAGTTTAACTATTTGGCTTCTGCGTTCTTGATTCATAACAACCTACTTTATATTTATAACCCCATTATACACGCTAATTTTAATTTTGTCAAATCAAGTTAAAAAATTAAAAATGGTTAATTTTAATGCTACCGTTATAATCAAATATCTACCATTTTGTTTTTATAGCAAAAAAAAGACGGTGCAATTACACCGTCTTAAAATTTAGTCTTTACTTATTTTACAAAATCGTAAATATTGAGCGTACCACAACTAATAATATCGCCTTGTTCGTTATATTGCTGTACTTGTAACCTAACTGTACCACTTTTATAACTAACGCTTTGCGCAACGTAAATCGTTAAAACACCATTGTCAATTTGAGCGTCATATCCGTTTGCATTATTAACAATCGTTGCCTTATTAAATTTATCAAGAACCTTAACGCTACCATCTAAACCTTCAGTAATATCTTTAGTTGTAAACGTCATTGTTATGCCTACTTTTGAAGGAATAACGTTGTCGTCTTCGTCATAAGCGCTAATTTGCGCTGTGATAGAAACAGTTATTTTAACAACGTTTTCATCTGCTGTAACAAAGTAACCTTCTTCAGTTTGTTCAGGAACAACTTTGTTAATAGGCTTTGTTTCAATTTCAGATTGAGTAATAAGCACTCCTTCTTTATAGATTTCATAAGTTCCTATAGAGACGTATTCATTATACTTTTTATCACCAGCACTATAAACTTCGCCAGTAAATTCGGTTTCGGCGTCTACTTTAAGAGTTAATTTATTGTTTGCGCCAGGGAAAGAGTGAGCAATGAACGCCGCAAGTGGTTGACCTGTTACGCAAACGATAGTTGCGTCAATCTTAACGTTATTAAGTTCTACCGTATAATTTGACCCCCCTTCATAACCGTTATTAGTCCCAAAACTGAATAATGCAGCCGTGTTGGATTCCCCTTCGATATAACCGTGAATTTTAACGTCTTCAAAAACAGTCGTACCAAAGTTATCAATTTCCTTAATAAGAGCAGCGTGGGTACTTGATACAAAATTAATTGTTACTTCAAAATTCTTAAGGTAAATTTCTTTTTCTTCGTTATTACCAACATGCGTGAATAATCTTGTAGATAAATTAACTAATTTTACGCCGTTACCATCAAAAGATCCATTTAATCTAATAGCAGTCCAATCAGATAAATCTAATTCTTCAACACCATCTTTAACTTTATAGTAACTAAATTCAGGCACAATAGCAATATTCGCTAATTCTTCAACGTTAGAAATGATATATGGGTCTTCTTCCGTACCTATACCACCGTCAAACAAAAACCTTATATAGTTAGCACCACAAGTAGTACATACGTTATCTACAAAAGAGTGTTCACCAATATCAATATTTTCTGTACAAGCACAGAGTGGTGTATGCCAATGGTGCGTTTTATCGTAAGACCAGTTGGTATCATATTCGTGTTCAGCAACTTCACCTACTTCAAACGTTTCTTCACCCATTTTTCCACAAGTACAAGAGTAATAATAAGTTGCTTTTGAAGTACAGGTTGCTTCCGAAGCTAGTCTAGCTCTAGATATAATTTCCATATCAAAAACATGTGTGTGATTAGTACAACCTACTAAACCTATTAATGTCGAACATAAAACAAAAACTATTAATAAAAAAAGAACAGATTTTTTTTTCATATTTTTCTCCTTTATACATTTTTTATTATATTATTATAATATAATAATATAGTTTATTTATCTCTTTTGCTTTCACTATTTTTCAC